>NZ_FUKJ01000406.1 GCF_900163745.1 Crenothrix polyspora | reverse complement strand
TACGATCAACAGATTTTTTGGAATTTCTTTCAGTGCCAATGCGCCGGTTGAGTCCATTAAACGCGGATCTGGATTTGGAAAACTGGGGATTTTGGTGGGCTGGGAGCCTGCGGCAATAATGGCCTGCTCAAACTGAATGATTTGCAGTCCGGCTTCGGTTTGCACATCCACCGTGTTGGCAGAAGTAAATTGTCCCAGGCCGTGTACCAAAGTAATCTTACGCTGCTTGACCAAACCGGCCAAACCGGCATTTAAGGTATTGGTGACGTTTTGTTTCCAGTCCCTTATCTTGTCAATATCCAGCGCAGGTTTTTCAAATACGATCCCACGTTCGGCAAATTCTTCTGCCTCATGAATGACTTGTGCCATGTGCAACAAGGCTTTAGAGGGAATACAGCCGACATTAAGGCAAACACCGCCTATTACGGGGTAACGTTCGACCAGCACAACTTGCTTGCCTAAATCGGCCGCCCGAAATGCAGCGGTGTAGCCACCAGGGCCACCGCCCAATACCAAGACTTCTGCCTGTATAACAGCGTTACTTTGTGTTGAATTGTTATCCATATCTGCTTCTTCTTAAAGTAATAAACGGCGAATATCGCTTAAATTTTGTTTAACCACGGCCATAAAACGCGCCCCTTCTGCCCCATCAATAACACGGTGATCGTAAGTCAAATCCAAAGGTAGCATTAAGCGCGGTATAAACTCTTTGCCATTCCACACCGGCTGCATTTTGGCACGGGTGACACCAAGTATAGCCACTTCTGGCGCATTGACTATGGGGGTAAACGCAGTGCCACCAATACCGCCTAAACTGGAAATGGTTAGGCAACCACCCTGCATCTCATTGGGTAGCAATTTGCCTAGACGCGCTTTAGCACTTTTTTCCGCCAGTTCAATAGCCAGCTGGTTAATGCTTTTGCTATCCACATCACGTAATACTGGCACGACTAAACCATTCGGCGTATCGACGGCAATCCCTATATTGAAATACTGTTTGAGGATGATGCTTTCGCCATCACTGGACAAAGAGGCGTTAAAGCTGGGGAATTGCTTCATCGCTGCCACCAGTGCCTTGATGATAAATAACAACCCCGTAATTTTAATGTCGTCCTTGGCTTTTTCGCTGTTTAAGGCGATGCGAAACGCTTCCATTTCGGTAATATCCGCTTCGTCATGGTAAGTGACCATCGGCAGATTTAACCAGACGCGGGTTAAATTTTGTCCGGTCAGGCGTTTAATCTTGCTGAGTTTTTGGATTTCTATGCCGCCAAATACCGAGAAATCAACAGCGGGGATGCTCGGTATGCCAGCGCCACCTGTACTAACAACACCTTCAGCCAAGGTCTGTTTAATGAACAGTTTCACATCTTCTTTTAAAATACGGCCTTTACGACCGGTGGCGACAGTCACTTTGCCCAGATTAACACCTAGTTCACGCGCAAATAACCGTACTGACGGTGAA
>NZ_FUKJ01000403.1 GCF_900163745.1 Crenothrix polyspora | reverse complement strand
ATCCCAATCCACGGGTGGGCTGTGTCTTAGTCAAAAACAACACCATTATTGGTGAAGGCTGGCATGTTAAAGCAGGCCTGCCGCATGCAGAACCTCAAGCCTTAAAAAACACCCAGGATGCCAGAGGTGCGACCGCTTATGTCACCCTGGAACCGTGCAGTCATCATGGCCGAACACCGCCGTGCTGTGATGCGTTAATCGCTGCGGGTATAAGCCGCGTTGTAGTCGCCATGCAAGATCCTAATCCTTTAGTGGCGGGGCAAGGTCTTAAACAGCTCCAGGCGGCAGGCATTGAAGTCAGCTGCGGCGTGTTACAACACGATGCCGAGCTGTTAAACCGTGGCTTTATTACCAGAATGACCCAGCACCGGCCCTTTGTACGCAGCAAACTGGCCATGAGCCTGGATTGGCGCACCGCTATGGCATCCGGTGAAAGCAAATGGATTACATCCGCAGAATCACGACGTGATGTGCAAAGGCTTAGAGCCGAAAACTCGGCAATTTTAACCGGCATTAATACGGTGTTGGCCGATGACCCGGCACTTAACGCGCGTGTTGATGTTGATGTTGAACAGCCAATCAGGGTGGTGCTGGATTCACAGCTCAAAATGCCAGTGACCGCGCAGATAACCGCATTGCCAGGCCGGTGTTTAATTTTGACCTGTAGCCTGGATAACCTTAAACGTCAGGCCTTGGAAAAAGCAGGATTTGAAATCTTTTATTTCGACAACAACAATGGCCGACCTGATCTACATGCGGTTATGGCTTTTTTGGCCGACCAGCAGGTGAACACTCTATTGATAGAAGCAGGGGCTACCCTGAACGGCGCTCTACTTTCAGCACAATTGATTGACGAATACATCATCTATATGGCACCGGTTGTCTTGGGCGATCTGGGGCGCGGATTATTTACACTCCCTGCCCTGCACAGCATGGCCGACAAAAAAACACTCAAACTGAACGATGTCAGGTCTATCGGCCCTGACTTGAGATTAACGCTAACTCCAACATAACATAGGGTATTCATGTTTACAGGCATCATCTTAGCCATAGGGAAAATAGCACACGTCGAAGCTAAAAACGGTGATTATCGCTTAAAAATTGATACCGGCACTTTGTCTTTAGACGGCTGCGCACTTGGCGATAGTATTGCGGTAAATGGTGTTTGTTTAACGGCGGTTGAGCTTGGCCAGCATTATTTTTGGGCGGATGTTTCCAATGAAACCCTATCACGCACTACGCTTGCCAACGCAAGCCAAGGTAGCCGCGTCAACCTGGAACTGGCGCTGACACCGGCAACGCGCATGGGCGGCCATATCGTCAGTGGCCATGTGGACGGGATTGGTAAAGTTATCGACAAAAAAACCGATGCCCGCTCTATCCGTTTTAAAATCAAAGCCCCCGATGATCTGGCCAGATACATCGCAGAAAAAGGCTCTATTTGTATCAACGGCATCAGCCTTACTGTCAACGAAGTTGATGGCTCGGTGTTTGGCATCAATATAGTGCCGCACACCCTTGAAAAAACAACACTGAATGAAGCAACGACCGGAACTCTTGTTAATCTGGAAGTGGACTTATTAGCGCGGTACATGGAACGCTTACTGCAAAACGAAACGACACCTAAAAATAGCAGTAACATAACGGAAGCGTTATTGCGTCAGAGTGGTTTTTAAGGAGTATTTTTTGAGTAATATCATGATTAATCATTGCATGCCTACCAGGAGCGTAAAAGAAAAGAACATGCCCTTTTTTATGGCCTATAAGCCTATAGAAGTGCTGTTTTTGCCGCTGTTATTTTCAGCCTGCTTTTACGGCGGCGACTTATGGCTATTGCTTAATTTACCGTTTGGCATGACCAATCTGTCGCTGTTTTTACAGGCGTTTTTAATCATTGCCCTAGCAGCGCCCTTAGTGGCTTTTTGGGCCATAAACCGTCATGGAACGTTTGTCATTGGCGCTGATAAAAAAGGTATTTATTACAAAAAACTGGACGACATAGCGCAATTTGTTTTTATCAGCTGGGATTCAATTAATAATTTGAGCATCAATGAAACCGGCAAAAGAATCCTGACTATCGAAACCACCTATAACAAATTCAAAAAAAATAAATTACCCATACCCTGCAACGGTTCGGTTTATTTTTTAAAATCTGGTACTATTTGTCTGGAATTCAACACCTGTTTTTCCTACAAAACGGCGCATATTTTAAAAAACCTTAATGAATTAAGGCGCGATTACTCCATTAAAAAATATCAAATCAACAATACGTGAATAACATAGAAGACATCATAGAAGATTTACGGCTGGGTAAAATGGTCATCATCATGGATGATGAAGACCGCGAAAATGAAGGCGATCTGGTTATGGCGGCCGCTTTTACACGTCCCGAAGATGTTAATTTCATGGCGCGTTACGGGCGGGGCCTGATCTGCTTAACGTTAACGACTGAACGTTGTCATCAACTGCGCCTGCCGTTGATGACTAATGAAAACAAAACTGCACATTCCACCAATTTTACGGTATCCATAGAAGCGGCTACCGGCGTTACCACCGGCATTTCCGCTGCCGATCGCGCACGGACCATTCAATGTGCCGTAGCGCCTGATGCCAAAGCCGATGACCTGGTGCAACCTGGACATATCTTCCCGCTGATGGCCAAATCCGGTGGTGTTTTAAACCGTGCCGGCCACACTGAAGCTGGCTGGGATCTAGCACGCTTGGCCGGGGT
>NZ_FUKJ01000402.1 GCF_900163745.1 Crenothrix polyspora | reverse complement strand
GCTGTGCAGAGCCTTGTCTTGTGGTGAGGGCAAGCGTTCGCCCGATTGCCACAAGTGTTCCATAAAGCTGCGTTGCGTTTGGGGGCGTTCCGAAAATAGACGGGCTTTGAAATCGTCGCTCGACGGGGTGTTAACCAGTTTATGCAGGATGGCTTCCTGTGCTTCCTGATTTTCTTCCTTCCATACCGCCCAAAATTTGGCTGGCGTTCCCGTCGTACCGTACAAGACGTTATTCTGGCTAATAGAAAGCAACAATTGGCTGTAGGTAAACAGTTCCGGAATTTCATCACCGCGTTGGTTACGAAGTTGTTGGCTTATGCCCTCCCCTGCTGCATTTTTTAGGTCGGGGCGTTTGCATTCGATGACAACCAAAGGTATGCCGTTGACAAACAAGACTATATCCGGCCTACGAGTTTGCTTTCTGTTACGGCGTTCCAGCACGAATTCATCACAGACATGGTAGACATTATTTTCGAGGTGTTGCCAGTCGATATAGTGCAGGGAAAAGCTTTTGGTGGTGCCGTCTATGGTCTGTTCCAGGCTTTTGCCCAAGGTCAGCAAGTCGTAAACCTGTTCGCTGGTGTTCATCAGGCTATCGAACGGAATGCTGGACAGCGCCTGTACAGCTTTTTGGATATTGCTGTCGCTGAACGGATAGTGTTTACCCTTAAAAGTAATGTGATTGGATTGCTGTAGTTGGCGGGTCAGCACGCTTTCCAATACACATTTTGAGGTTCTGCCACCACGCAAAGCCAGTTGTTGCGTTGGTGTCAGGTAGGTAAAGCCGAGTTTTTCCAGTAAGGTGACAGCGGGTAACAGTGAAGATAGATCTTCCAGGTAATCGTGTGCGGCCATGATGTATTTTATCCTAGCAACGACAGCACATTGCCCAACGCCACTGTTTCGGCATGGGCGGACAGATGCAAAAAATCGCCGTAATCATTTTGGGTATGCGCCTTGTCCAGCGCCTCGTAATAGGCCAGGCGGTCGGCGGCCTTAAAGATCACCGGCAAAAAACCGGCTTTCATCAAGTCAAAATTCATCAATAACCGGGCGGTGCGGCCATTGCCATCAACAAACGGGTGAATCTTGACAAAATCCACATGCAGCCTGGCGGCACGTTCGATGGGATGGCCGCTAAAATCCTGGTAAGCCTGTACCAGCGCAGTCATTTGTCCTGGCACTTGCAGGTAATCCGGCGGACGATGTTCTGCACCGGCAATCAGCACGTTCTCACGCCGATAAATGCCCGCATTGTTTGCATCAATGTTTTTCAGCACCAACTGATGGATGGACTTGATCAGATGCTCTGAAAAAAATTCCCCGCCTGCAATGACGGCTTCGACATAATCGATGGCTTCTTTGTGGTTGATAACCTCAAAATGCTCCAGCATGGACTTGCCGCCAATGGTAATGCCTTCCAGCACCACCTTGGTTTCCTTGAGCGTGAGGGTATTGCCTTCAATCGCGTTGGAGTTGTACGTCCATTCCAATACCCATTGTTGGTGCAGGGTTTTTAGCGTATGTTCGGGCAATGGCCTGCGGCTTTCTATTGCGGTTTTTAAGCTATCGCAGTGGGTAAATAGTGTCATCATCAGCTCCTGTTTATCAAGCTGGAAATTGGGGACAAATCTAATGTGACGACAGGTAACAGTGAGGATAGAGCTTCTGGATAATCGTGTACGGACATAGTTTTCTTCCTTTACGCGGGAACCCCATCCGCTTGTTAATTAGTTGATAAGTGACGAAACTCGAGTAGAATAGTGTGCAACACGCCCCCTATCGGTAATGTTGCTTCGGCAATAAAACTGCTTAGGGGCTTTTTTTTGACTGGTGTTTTTAAATTCGCGTGCTGGTAAATCGGTCGAAGATTCACAAAAGTATAATACAAAAAACCATATTATACTTTTATGTAAAAAAGTATAATATAAATACCCATATTATACTTTCCCTCAAAATAGTGCCAGATAATCCTCGAATATAAAAACTCGATTGCGTTTATAGCCAGTCGTCTCTTTTAAAATGCCCAATCCAACCAGGTCCTGAATGAGCGCATTGGCGGCACGCGGCGTTACATCCAGTATTTCAGCGGCTTGCATTATGGTTACCACCGGTTTTTTGTACAAAACCATCAATAAGTGGCGACCATTTTCGGCGCGTCTGCCCAAAGTGACTATTTTCCCTTCAACCTGTTGGCGCAAAGCCAGAATCGCCTGAAAGGTCTCGCTGCCTTTTTTGGCAGTTTCAGCAACGGCATTCAGGAAAAACCGCACCCAATGCAGCAAATCATTCGATATTCTGACGGTGGTCAAGGCATCGTAATAGGCACCTTTATGCTTTTCGATAAAGTCGGACAAATACAGCGACGGCTTGCTTAACATGCCGTGCTCAATTAAATACAAGGTGATCATCAGCCGCCCTATGCGTCCGTTACCATCCAGGAAAGGGTGCGTGGTTTCAAATTGGTAATGAGCAATGGCAACGCGAATAAGATGCGGCACTTCGATGGCATCGTTATGCAGGAATTTTTCCAAGTCGCTCATAAGCTCAGGCACTTCGTCATGGTGGGGCGGAATAAACACCGCATCCTGTAAGCCACTGCCGCCAATCCAGTTTTGGCTGATACGAAAATCCCCTGGTGTTTTATGTTCGCCGCGCACACCGGACATTAAGATGGCGTGGGTTTGTCTGATCAAGCGTGTGGACAGCGGCAAGGTTTTTAACTCGCTAATCGCCTGGTTCATGGCCTGGATGTAGTTTTGCACCTCTTGCCAGTCATCACGGCGTTCAGGGGCGATTTGTTCAATCGCCATCACCGCTTCATCCATTTGCGTTTGTGTGCCTTCAATTCGGCTGGACTGGTTGGCTTCCTTGACGATGTGCATTTCAATAAACAAATCCACATCCGGCACAATCAAGGAAAACGCATTCAGTTCCCCTAATGCCTTGGTGGCCTGTTCCAGTAAGGTGCTCACCCGTCCGTCATCCCAGCTCCAGCCGTGATTAATTAAGGCCGGTGAAAAACTACGATATTGGTATTGTTGCTTATAGTCGCCGGACTTAAAGGCTTCCAGTTTCATGCCGCCACCTGATTGACCTTAACACGCTTCTTGCCGGTTAAAAGCTGCTGCATCAAACCTTGTTTTTGGTGTTTTAGCGCGGCTAGCTGGTTTTGATGGTTGGTGATTTCTTTGTCGGCGGCGGAAAGGACTGTGGCGATTTTTTGTTGTTCTAATTTTGATGGCAAATCAATTTGAATATCTTTTAAGATTGATAAATTAAGCCCTCCTCTGCCACCATCTCCGAAAGATAACGATCTTAATTCTTCATAACGTGATTCTAAGTTGTAAAAAAGGAAATGAAAATTCAGCAAATTATTATCTGGAATAATTGCAGCTATTGATTGGTTAGTCGCTAATTTGATCTTATTGATCGCTACAGTACCTCGCGTTTTACCTTGTCCCGCAAGCGCTACTAACACGGAATTAATTGGTATTAACTTGGTGCTTGAACTATTAAGACCTTCCTTTGTAATTCTTCCAGCAACAAAAAAAATATTTCTTTGATGAACATCGCCTGAATTCATCCAAGGAATTTCGCCACCCCAGTAATTTGCTATTTTTGTACTTGGTGTCCCCCCAGCAGTCAATTTAGAAAAATCACCAATTTTTGTTTTTCGCCACTCCCCATCAAACCCAGCAAACCGCACCTTCCCTGTTAAAAGCTGCTGCATTAGGGCTTTTTTGCGCTTTTGTTTGGCCGTAATTAGGGCTTCCAGTTTTTCAATGGCTTTGTCCCAAGTGGATAGGATTTGGGCGATTTTTTGTTGTTCGGGTAATGATGGAAGAGGTACAGGGAGTTCTTTACATAACTCAATGGTCAGATTTTGCTGGCCTGATGTTTTTTTTGAGCGCGAACTTAACCAAAGTTGTGCATAATGACTTTTTAAATAACCCAGGAAATAAATAACATCTACGTCTCTAGGATTTATACGATATATGATTATCGCCTGATTTAAATTGTATTCTAAATATGTATCTGGCAATAAAACTACTTTACCTAATGGTGGACCAACAATATTCATCAATATGTCATTAGGATATGCAATCGAACGTGCTAAAACACCACGATGAGCGAATTCTGTAACAAATATTAACTCATTATTTCCATTAAGTTTTCCTTGAAATGTCAGATTATTCACTCGCAAAAATGGTATGTTACTATTTTCGACAATCTCAGATTTTGACGGTGTAGTTCCTTTAGTTATTTTTGAGCAAATTTCATCTGCTTGAACAACGCTCCACTCGATTGGACAAATACTAAGCCCATGTATTTGCTGAAATCCCTTAGGCAACATAACCCAACTCCTTCATTTATAAACCCCACCGCGACTACCTGCCGTCATCAAAAAAATAATCATTTCACCTTCGTAGATTTGGTAAATCAGGCGATATTACCCAACACGTAACCGATAGACAGATTTGCCAGCGCCCTCGTCATGCAAATAAAAGGTATCATTTCAGTCTGGCCAAAACTCAGGGTTCATGATTTGCTCGAAATTCCACGGGCACGATTCAGGGAACACATTTAATAACCCCGTTTCGTTCTCTGATAGTCGTGCAGCATCAGCCCAAGACTCCAACCAAAAATCAGGGTTATCGAGTTCAGGTTTTAAGCTCGGCGTTTTCTCGAGGCGGCGGGCAATCATCAAGCGCTGATCTTTGATGGTACGCTGCCAGCTTTTTCCACGATGGCTGGGTTGATACTGCCATTTGATTAAGTGGGCAAGCAAAACCGCCATCCTGCTTTCAAATTCGCGTTGTTCACTTTTGCCCACGTCTTCAATCTCATCTGCAATATGTTCAAGATCGAGCAAATCGAAGCGACCCGCACGAATAAATGCCGCCTGCTCGTTAGCCCATGCTATGACATCATTTTTATAGTCTTGCATCGATAATGCCCTCTTTTGTTTATTGCCGCATTCTGGTGTTTTTGCAACAAACGCCTTTTTTATCCGTTAGACCGTATGATTTTGATCCCACGCCTTCTGTGCCTTTTCAGATAAAGATTCAACGGATTCATTCGACCAAAGTTTTTTTTGCCATTCGGTATAGTCAAACTTATCGCGTTTGAGCAGCATGATAAACCGCTCGGCATCAACCATTCCTAAGGCGGAAAAAATAGACTCAAAACCCGTGTTTATAATTTCGCTGTCGGTTTTCATCGTTACGCGTCTTCGTCTACAAATTGTAAAGGGTTAATGGCTTTAAGCTCGGTAATGTAATCAACCCAATTCGAGACGCACTGCGTCCTGAATTGGAAAAACCAGATATAATCCATGCCGATTATTCGACAGCTCAATGTGGATTATGTCACCCGTCATAGCCAAGCTCTTTCAAATAGCCCGCCATTTCCAGCTTCACCTGCACCAATTCACTTTCCAGCTGGGTTATTTCTGCCTGTACGGCGTTAATATCGATTTCTTGTTCTTCCTCAAAGGTATCCACATATCGCGGAATATTGAGGTTAAAATCGTTGTCCTTGATTTCATCGAAGCTCGCCAGATAGGCATATTTATCAATAGTCTCCCTAGCTTGATAGGTTGCCACGATTTTATCAATGTCAGATTGCCTGAGCCTGTTCTGGTTCTTGTCGTTTTGGTACTCGCGGCTGGCATCAATAAACAGCACCTGGTTATCAGCCTTGTTGCGCCTGAAAATTAAGACCGCCGCCGGAATACCGGTACCGTAAAATAAATTCGATGGCAGGCCAATCACCGCATCCAGCAAATTTTCTTCGATGAACTGTTGTCGGATCTTGCCTTCAGCGGCGCTGCGGAACAACACGCCATTCGGCACAACCACACCGACCCGGCCGGAATCTTTAGTGGTGGTTTCGACCATGTGGGTGATAAAGGCATAATCGCCTTTCGACTGCGGCGGCAAGCCGCGATGAAAGCGTTTGTAGGGATCGTTGCCCGCGTCGTCATACCCCCATTTATCCAACGAAAACGGCGGGTTGGCGACCACCACCTCAAACTTCATGGTGCTGTCGTCTTCCAGTAGTTTCGGGCTGCGGATTGTGTCGCCCCATTCAATACGAGCATTATCCATGCCGTGCAGAAAC
>NZ_FUKJ01000255.1 GCF_900163745.1 Crenothrix polyspora | reverse complement strand
TCCATCATGAGGATATTGTAACTTTATTTTTACGATTTTTCCTGTGGGTAATGAGTTGTTACACAAAATTAAGAAAACATATTGTTTGAAAACCAAAAACAGTCTACCACGTAAATTGCAATAATTGTTTTGTAAATTAGCAATATAATAACTGCATCTTTTGGATGGCAGTCTGCTTAGAATTACGCTATTTTGTTCAACAAACGATACTGACCTTAACTGTTCAGCAACTCGTCAGGCGTTTTAGCCTGGAAAATTTGTTTAGTCCAGGCTTCAATTTGTTCAGGGCTGGCACTACGTACCTTGTCTTCTAACAACTGGCTCACCGTGCCAAATTTAGAGTGCAGCAATAATAAAAACAGCTTGGCGGCTTCTTGTTGGCGGCCTTTATATAATCCTTCTTGCAACCCTTCTTGTCGTCCTTCTTGTAATGCTTGTTCTTGCCATCGTTTAACCGTTTCAGCTAACATAGTCTGTGCCTCTTGAAGATCGTTGAATTCTTGAATGTGAATACCTGGAACTTTTCTCGGTAACAGTACACGATTGACCCATACCGTAAAAGCCCGTCGTAAACCGGTTTGCTCCGGCGATGTTAACCAGTCGACCAAGCTCAGCAATACGTCTTGAATATCCTGTTCTGTACGGCTGTTTTCCAGTTGGAACAAGGCAGCCACCAAATTGTGCAAGCTGCTTAAATCGTCTTTATTAAAGCTGCCTTCATCCAGTAACAAGTAACTGACCTGCGGACGGTATTTTTCCAAACTGGATGGTGCCGGATGGATCAGTAGGTCTAAATCAACGGGGGCTTGCCAGCGTCGCTCGCCGTTATAGAGCACTACCGGTAACACAGGCGGCAACTTGTCTGTTTTCGTTAAGTTGCCAGTGCGGATGATGTCCTGATACAGCAGTGCCAGATAGCCCAAAATACGCACCGCCATAAAGTGATCGACAGTGGATTGGAATTCCAGCAGCAAATACACGTACAGCCACTCATCGCCCCCAACGTATCCGCCAAATCAGGTCGTCTTCCCGATCACGCAGGTCATCAGTGACATAACTGCCGCTGACTTTTTCCAGGGTGGCAAAATCGCATTGCTCTACCCACGCCTCTTTAACAAAACCCTTGAGCAAGTCAGCAACCATTTCTGGGTGCGAAAACAGTAGGTTATAGCTGTTGTCGTGCGACATGGCGAAGTTTTTAATGGTTGGTTAAGAACAACTAGCCGCCGTTTTCTGCCACAAGCTCAATCCTCACTTTTTTGCCCACAAAAGCTGCCGCGCGTTGGAGACTGGAAAGGGTAATATCGTTTGTAGGGTCAAGCAACCGACTCACTTGGGTGCGGCTGGTTTGCAACAGGGTAGCCAGCCGCGCTTTGGAAATACCCTGTTCCTTCATTGCTTGCCCCAATTGCCATGCAACGACTTCTTTAATCGCTTGCGCTTGGGTTTCTTCAAATACCCCTTCTTCTGTCAAGAAATCGTCTAGGCTAGAGCCAATATGTTGCGTTGTCATACTTCAATCTCCTTCTGGCGTTTACGTGCCTTTTTCAATTCGTCATCAGGCGTTTTCTGGTTTTTTTTGATAAACCCATGCAATGCCACAAGCTGACCCGCATGTACACAAAACAATACACGGGCAATCCGGCGACTAGGCAGTTCCGTTCGCACTTCCCAAAGCCCATCCCCCATAGGTCGGCAAAGTGGCATACCCACTGGCCATCGCCATTGGGCACGCATCAAATCCAGTCCTACTGCCTTTCGGTCTTCGGGGTCTAATTCTTTTAGCCATTCCCGAACAGGTTCACTGCCGGACAAGGATTTATAGAATACCAGCGGTATTTTATCTTTTTCACTCATAATGTACTTTTAAAAGTGCAACATATCTTAAAAAGTTTACTTTAGCCAGATTTATAAAATGCGTAATGGTCAACCCCTTAAAAAAATTTCAAACGGTTATCTTTCCATTCCTTGCCGTCAATCAAACCACGCTGATAATTGTCGTGGTGATCGTAGAAAAATGGGAAGAACTGCTTTGTCATTGGCTTGTCCGTGTTGCCGTTGCCCAATTCCATTGGCTCGGTGTGTGTTGCAATGTAGCCGCAGATTAATGCAATCGCCAACGCGGCAAAGTATTCGCCTGGGTGACCGGTACGTAATCGGCCACCGAACAAATAGAACCTGTTGGTACTCCACCAGCCAAACGGCACACCGGACACCGTGAACGCATCTGCCAGCACATGGCCAAACCCGCCCAGGGAAAAGGCCAGACCAAAATGGCGGTAATCCCAAACCACCGCGAAGAACGCTATCGCCAATATCCACACGATCACGTAATGGGTTACCGTCCTGTGCCGCACTCTGAAGAATGGCACTATCAACCACTCCAGCCAATCCGGTGCCGTTGCGCCCAGTATGGCAACTGGTATTAATACTGGGTTAACTGCCGCAGCTAGTGATGCCGAAACGACAACATGATTTTGCCATTTCATTGGCAAGCCTCACTTTCCAGCACATCAACCAGGTTTTTTTCAAGGATACTGATTAATTTCATCGCGTCACGCAGTGCGTCCAATGGGTCGCGTTTGAGTGCTGATTGTATGGCCGATTTAAGCCAATAGGATTCAGCGTTATCTTGCATGATTGCCTCGATCTCGATCATTGCACCGCCTCCAGTATGTAGTTGTTAACGTGGTCAACTATTTGATCTCTGCACTGCCCAATCAATGACAGCCGTGCGCCTTCTATCGTAGCCCGTGCCGAATCTAGGGTGCTTTGTGAAGTGGCGACTTTTTCCAAGTAGCCAACCTGTTCGTTCACTTCGATAATACCGGCGGCTACCCGCGCCCGGCTTCGCGCTTCCAGGCTCGTATAAAGCCCCAGTTCACGCTCGGTCCTTCTGCGATCTGACAAACCTTTCAGTAAAGCCGCAACCTGTGCCGCTACCTCACCACGGCGTTGGTATTCTTTGGTGCGCTCCGCTGTCAGTTCCGTCGCCGAATACAAGGGCATTTTGGCGACAATCCCGATGTAATGCCCAGCCAAGCCGGATTCATCGAACGTAGACACGCCCTTGGATGACGAACGCAGGCCAGCAACCGCATTCAATTCCAGCCCCCACTTTATGCGCTCAGGAAAGCAATTAACCACCATCTGGAAGATGGCATCGCCATCAACGTTCTTGGCGGCTTTGATGGAGGCGATCTGTGTCAGGTGATCGCTGTTTTTACCGTCGAACGTAGGTATTTGGTACGGTGGCACGTAGCTTGAATCGAATGCCAATGATGCACCGCCCCATAACATCAAAGCGGTCATGACCATCAATCTAATTTTGTTTGGCTGCATTGCGACCCCCTTTTAAAGTCTCGAACATGGCTAACAGTGCCGCCGCTTCGGTCATGCCGGCCACTGTCAATAAAAATACAAAGAACCACACCAGCAAGTGGGTTGCATCGTAGGCTGCATCTGTGTTCAGTTGCAGTATTTGCGGCTTCAACTTCAATAACGGAACCCTCAGTGATGGCGCTATGGCGTTTGCAGACCCGCAACTGATAACCACCCGATAGGCCGACATGAAACACGCTTTTGCAATAACCAGCTTGCGCCCGTTCAATTTGTGGGCATCGTCAATGAACAAGATTGCCCTGGTTGCTTTCAGGTAAGCCGCGAAGACTTCTGGCTTTTGCCATGCCTTCATCTTTTTGTAAGGTTGCTCCGGGTGCAGTGTTTCCCACCATGCCGCAACGCCTTCATGTTCCGCCCATTTGCTGAGTGGATCATTACCACCCAACCAGATTGGTTCCGGCCATGACCACACCTCTTCTACTTTCTGGCCTTGCTTAAGGACAGGCTTGTTTTCTTTGACTGATTTTTCCGTATAGGCGTAGGGCTTGCATTGGTCGAACCAGATCAGCTCGGCATTCTCCAGCAGTTTAAGCAATACGCCAGACTTGCCGCTGTGGTGTTGGCCAGCAACAATGACGTGCCTTGTTTTGGAGATACTCTCGATCTTTAGCGGGTCGCCGCCGTAACCGTTCCACAGCCTTAGCTGTGCCTCCCTGTGTGTTTTATTGACGACAACGGTCTTCCTCATCACCTTTCACCTCACTGTGTTTTCGAGTTGGTCTCTTTAACCCGTTTGTTTTTTGGGTGTGTTTTTTAAATTTACCCAGTTAAGGCAGTGCAACCAAGGCACATCTATACGCCTTGGTTGCGTCGTGGCTAACTGCCGACTTATCCATGCAAGCTTTTGCTTTTGCCGTTTTTATGGGGTGCTTTATCTTTTTTCACCAGATCGATGACAGCCCCAGCAACACCTGAGCCGTCACTAATTGTTTCCGGTGTGGTTGCGTAATTCATCACAACGCCCAACCCGGTATCAATAACGCCATCTGTCGGCCTGTGTACTTCACCGGCTTTGTTGATGTAATCGAGGTAGGCTTTTTTGACCTGCACCATTGCCATATCCACATCGTTACCGCACAACGTCAACAGCCATGCACCTACTGCTTTTTGCCAGCAAGGGTTATCGAGTAATGCAATGTCGTTGGTGTTGGTTACGCCTTCGACTGTCGCTTGTACACCGGCCCCGCTAACTTGAAACTTGGTAACACCCAGGTTTTCAATGGCTGGGATTACCGGAAATAGGTCGATTTGCTTGTGCTCTGTTTTTGTTGCCATGATTAAACTACCTTTTGTTGTTGATGAATAAGCGTGTGGCATTCGTCACACAGGGTTACTAAATCGCACAACGGCTCGTTGCCAAAGTGCATGTAGGTTTTGTGGTGTACCTCCAATTTGAAACGCGATCCGCACTTGATGCCACATCTTGTCGCTTGACATACGCCAGCATCCCTGAAAATCACCTTTGCCCTTTTTGCTTTCCATTTAGGTGAGCTTAGGTAGTTGTTGTATGCCGTGTTTCCCATCAGCGCATACCCAATGCTTGGCGCATTTTTGCAACATTGGATTTTACGGTCTCAATGTCCGCCTTGGGTTTGGGCAGCGCCTTAAACGTTTCCCTGTAGTGGCGTGGTAGCGGCTTAACCATTGCCATGAACTCAGGCAGTGACGGCGGGAAGCGATCAGGGCATTTCAAACAACACGCCAGCCCTAACTTGATTTGCTCACCGGATAATCCAGTAATGGCATTGGCCCACAGTTCAGTAGGTGTTGTGCCGTAAGCGTTAATCCACAATGTCCCGTACATTTCCACCATCCGTAGCCAAAACCGCTCCAGCACACGGTCGTGGTAAGCATGTTGGTTACTCGTTAATGCAGCGTTCTGTGGGTTTTTCGTGCTTGCCGATGTTGCAAGCGAGCTTGACTTGATCGACTGCTGATAACTTTCCGCCAAATCCGAAGCCTTGACCGTTCCAGTTTTGTGTTCCATACTTGCCACCGTTGGGTTGATTTATTGAACCGTTTAAACCTGTGTGGCCATTCGCAGTGGCGCACAGGTTTTTTTGTGCCTGATAGCTTTCATATTGGGCTTTCAGTTGCCCGTTGTTGTAATACTTCCTGAAGTTCTTCAGATCGCCTTTTATTTTGCCTACCCAAAAAGGCTCATTGCTCGCCCACTCGAAACATAATTTTTCGTCTTCGCTAAGAAAAGAGAAGAACGTTTTATTTTCTGTTTCAAGAGTTACTGTTTTATGTGAATCACATTCACTACCCCCTAGTGAACGTGGTTCACTACTAGATGGTGAATGTGGTTCACTACAACCGCTTATTTTTGAAAGATTAAGCTTGTATTTATTAACCCGCCTTACACCATCACGCGTTTCACGAATGACGTTAATCAAACCGCTCTGTTCTAGTTTTTCTATTTGCTGAATAACCGAGCGCTTGGTCATGCCACAATCTTCTGCCAGCCTGTCATGTGATGGAAAGCAAAGCCCGTTATCTGGGTTTGTTCTATTGGCCAGCATCAACAAGACTATTTTTTGCATGGCGGGTAACCGGTGCTCTGTTGCCCATGCCATCGCCTGAAAACTCATACTGCCTCCCCTTGTGAGTAGAAAAACCCCGATAGATCGCTAACGTTAAATGCCCCATTACTGGCATTTGCCAAGCCTTGCATCAATAAACGGCGTGGTGTCTTGTATCGGTTTATAAGGTGCGTGTGAATGTAGTACGCCGTTGTCCCCGCATTTTTTGCGTATTCTTCGCGCCGGTCTTTTGGCAGATCGAGGAAAAATTTCTTAAAGTCAAAACACATGAAGTACTCCAAATAAAATCATTATTACTATAAAGATAATATTTTTGACAAATAAATATATTCATTACGGATATGTTACCGTTTCGCATGTTACCTAGATGGTAACGATCTGTTACTATTTTGAAATGGAAATCAAAGAAATCAGATTAAAAAACGCCCGTTATTTAGCTGAGTCAGTAGGCGGCATAAACTCGTTTTCAGATAAGGTTGATAAGCCTCAGTCATTTATTAGCCAAACGGTTGGAGCCAGACCTAATAAGTCAATCGGCACTCGTTTTGCCAGGGACATTGATAAAGCATTTAACAAGCCTGTCGGATGGCTTGATAATTTACACACCGAGTTGTACGGTGAAGTAATAGGAGAAGGCAAGGAAGCGGCTAATGCTATCGATGAGGTGACACCGGAAGCGTTAGAGTTTGCAAAACTCTGGCAGGAGTTACCATCAGATCAGCGAGCCGTCCTTAGTAGTGCGGCTAAAGCGTTTGTGGATGCAGCTAAAAAACAAGCCGACCGCCGAAAGAAGGTAGCGCCAAACTTCAAACCTGAACGCCGCAAGGCGCAGTGATTTTTAAGGCGGTAGATACCGTCTTGAAGCTCATTATGCAAGTAAAAAATTTGGATCGAATTTCTCACCAGATTTTAGAATGGCAAAAGCAAGATGGATTAGCTTACGCATGGCGGCACAGGCAATTGCCTTACCATTTTTGCCATTGGCTTTAAGGCGCTCACAGAAGACACGGATAACAGGATTATGCTGCCAGGCCACCAATGCTGGCATGTACAAGGCTTTACGCAATCTTGCATCCCCATTTTTGGCGATACGTGTTTTACCTGTCCAGGTTCCTGACTCGCTGATTTTTGGCGCAAGGCCAGCGTGAGCTACCGCTTGCTTGGCATTGACATACCCATGATGTAAACTCAAAGCAACAAGTAAATGAGCAATGGTTGCTGGCCCGATACCAGGAATAGAATCAAGCAAGTCACTGCGTTGCTTGAGGTCTGGATCGTTATCTATGTGATTATGAATGGCTTTACGGGTAGCTTTTAGCTCGGTATCTAGGATCAATAGAACCGCGTTAATTGATGGGATGATGGCTGTGTCGGCGGTATCCAACCGATTTTGTTCCATTTGTTGCATTTCAAGCAAATGCTCAATACGGCGCGTCATGGCTTGGAGGTCACGAATATTAATGGGTAACGGAACCCAAGGTTTTAGCCCTGCCTGCATGCCATAGCGGGCGATGAGCTTGGCATCTGCTTTGTCGGTCTTAGCGCGGCTCAATTCACTTTTACCGAAGGCGTGAATTTGGGCAGGGTTAATGACGCTGACAAAATAGCCGTGATCCGTCATAAATTCGGCAAGGGGGAGGCTGTAAGCGCCTGTGGCTTCCATGCAAATGCGAATGTTAATGTCGCCAAAGCTA
>NZ_FUKJ01000399.1 GCF_900163745.1 Crenothrix polyspora | reverse complement strand
TACCTAGAGCGTGAATCTCTTGTTTCATCAGATCGCCAAGCGCCTTGTAAACCAGTTGATGGCGCTCGACTAATGATTTTCCTTCAAACGCTTCAGCAACAATAGTGACGTGATAATGACCGCCGCCGCTCCTTGCGCCAGCGTGGCCAGCATGAGCGGCACTGTTATCCAGCAGTTCTAGCAGTTGGGGTTTAAGTGCGTCAGTTAATGATTTTTTGATTAAGTCGGAGGTCATTGTGGAAAAGTTTTTTTAAAGGGTTTAACAGAAACTCTGGCATAAACACCCGCTGCAACATACGGATCAGCTAGCGTCCATTGTTGTGCGGCTTGCAAATTGTCAAACTCAGCGACAATCAGGCTACCGGTAAAGCCGGCATCACCTGGGTTATCGGTATCAATTGCAGGATGCGGACCTGCCAGCAGCAGCCGTCCTTCATCTTGCAATGTTTGTAGGCGCTGGAGATGAGCGGGGCGTGTTGATAATCTTTTCTCCAAGCTGTTAGGTATATCTTCGCTGATAATGGCGTATAACAAAACTTTATTCCTCCGTATCTGGCATGTATTTGTATAAAAATACCATTTGTAACGCAATAAACACAAGCATCAAAATTGGCACACCGAAAGTTTTGAAGTTAACCCAGTCATCGGTACTGTAATGGTACATGACATACAGATTGATAAAACCGACACCGGTAAAAAAACCGGCCCACAGTAAATTCAAGCGTTTCCATATAGCGGGCGGCAACGTTAAGCTACCAGACATCATGCGCTCTACAAAAGGTTTGTCACCAATAAATTGACTGCCTAAAAAAGCAAGGCCAAACAGCCACTCTATGATAGATAGTTTCCATTTGAGATATTGTTCGTCATGTAAGTAAATGGTGGCGCTACCCATTACTACAACCAGTGCTAACGTGATCCAGCGCATGGTTTCAACTTTACGGTGTAAAACCAGGTCGATGACAACCTGTATCAGCGTCGCTACAATCATCACCATAGTGGCGACATAGATGTCGTAGAGCTTATACGCTGCAAAAAATAACAGAACCGGAAAAAATTCGAAAATTTGCTTCATAATCGCTAATGTGAAATGGCTTAGATACACGAGCCAAATTCACTGAAGGGTGTGATTTAAGGCCGCAGGAGTGTTGGTTATTTAGTTACGCTGTACGGATTGTGCTTTGCAGTATTGACATTATATTTCCAGTGCTTTTGCAACGGGTAGAAAAATCAAAAATGCTGTGTTAGATTCTAGCCCCTAAAGCATAGTTCATTTTTTTAGTTGGTAACAGTCTATTTTTACACGCTGTTGTGCAAATAAGCTAAAATAAGCAGCACTAGACGCACTCTATTTAGTCCATTGTAAAATTTTTGTAGCTAAATGTACATGCTGGGATGACTGTTCCTGCTAGAATGTCTTATCAACTTCACAAGCCATCGTTATGGATGAAAATACACAAGTAGAATTAGAGGCCGCAGCGTTCAGGCGATTAATCAGCCATTTGCAAAAGCATACCGAAGTTCAAAACATCGACTTGATGATTGTGGCAGATTTTTGTAGAAACTGTTTGGCAAAATGGTATGCCGCTGAAGCATTGGAAAAACGCATTTCAGTAGACTATGAACAAGCCAGAGAAATCGTCTATGGAATGCCGTACAGCGAATGGCGAGATAAATTTCAAAAAGACGCTACGCCAGAACAGTTGGCGGCCTATGCGCTTAAAACCAAGTCATGACACAATCAATAGCGAGCACGGTGATATTTTTGTGTTCTATGAGCCGCAAAAGCCGCTGCAATCATTAATAACACGGTCGGTGGTTCGGGAACAGAGGAATTGGTTACTCCTGCGGTATTCACTAAAACATAGTGTCCGGTGCTAAAGCTGGTATGAACACCGTCTATATGGCCCGGAAAAAGTTGAGTGGTAACGTTCTGCAAGAAATCCATGTAAAAGATGGCAGTCGACAATATTCCTGGCGTATT
>NZ_FUKJ01000371.1 GCF_900163745.1 Crenothrix polyspora | reverse complement strand
CAGGTATTTAGCAACTTCAGGATATAAAAAAGTGTTTAGAGGAACAACCATACTCTCTGTGCGCAGAGGCGATAAAGTAGTGATTGGTGGCGACGGCCAGGTCACCCTGGGCAATACCGTCATGAAAGGCAATGCCCGTAAAGTGCGGCGCTTATACAACGATAAGGTCATTGCAGGTTTTGCCGGTGCAACTGCCGATGCGTTCACCCTGTTTGAACATTTTGAAGGTAAGCTGGAAAAGCATCGCGGCAATCTGACCCGCGCCGCCGTAGAAATGGCCAAAGACTGGCGTACCGACCGTGCGTTACGGAAACTTGAAGCTTTATTGACCATTGCCGATTCCAAAACCTCGTTGATTATTTCCGGTACTGGCGATGTTATCGAACCCGAAAACAACTTGATGGCCATCGGCTCCGGCGGTGCATTCGCCCAGGCTGCCGCGCGTGCCTTGTTGGAAAATACCAATTTGAGTGCGCGTGAAATTGTCGAGCGTTCCTTGAATATTGCTGCCGATATTTGTATTTATACCAACCACAATCTCCGCATAGAAGAACTAGACGCAGAACCTAACGAGTAAGCCGCATGACACACATGACCCCCAAAGAAATAGTAAGCGAACTGGACAAACACATTGTTGGTCAGGCCAGCGCCAAACGCTCGGTCGCCATTGCACTGCGAAACCGCTGGCGCAGACAACAGGTTGATCCTGCCTTGCGAGATGAAATTACCCCTAAAAATATCCTGATGATTGGACCCACTGGCGTGGGTAAAACCGAAATTGCACGTAGATTGGCACGTCTGGCCAACGCGCCGTTCATTAAAATTGAAGCCACCAAGTTTACCGAAGTGGGCTACGTAGGCCGTGATGTTGAATCCATTATCCGCGATTTGATCGATAGCGCCGTTAAGATGACCCGCATTTCAGAGATGGAAAAAGTGCAGGCCCGCGCCCAGGATGCCGCAGAAGACCGTGTACTGGATATTTTATTGCCGCGTGCCGATGGCGGTATGTTATCGGAAACCGAATCGACTACCCGCCAGAAAATGCGCAAAAAACTGCGTGAAGGTGATCTGAACGATAAAGAAATCGATGTGGAAGTACATGTGTCGCCGGTGGGCGTGGAAATTATGGCGCCGCCTGGCATGGAAGAAATGACCAGCCAGCTTCAAGGCATGTTCCAGAACATGGGTTCTGGCAAAACCCGCTCGCGTAAGATGAAGATCAGCAAAGCCTTGAAGGTGTTGCAGGAAGAAGAAGCTGGCAAGTTGCTCAATGATGAAGAAATTAAGCTAAAAGCCGTGGATGCGGTCGAGCAAAACGGTATCGTGTTTTTGGATGAAATCGACAAAATCTGCAAACGTGGCGATCACAGCGGCGGTGGAGAAGTGTCCCGCGAAGGTGTGCAGCGCGATTTATTGCCGTTGGTTGAAGGCAGTACCGTTAGCACCAAGTACGGCGCTATCAAAACAGATCACATATTGTTTATTGCATCCGGTGCATTTCATGTCGCCAAGCCGTCGGATTTGATTCCTGAGTTGCAAGGCCGTTTCCCGATTCGCGTTGAATTGAGTGCGCTATCAGCCGATGATTTCGTGCGTATTTTAACCGAACCGAATGCGTCATTGACTGAACAGTATCGTGCCTTGTTGGCCACCGAAGGCTTAGATTTAAGCTTTACTGAAGACGGCATCAAACGTATCGCCCAAATGGGCTGGCAAGTTAACGAAACGACTGAAAACATCGGTGCCAGACGTTTGCATACCATGCTGGAAAAATTGCTGGAAGAAATCTCTTACAACGCGCCGGATTTAATGGATAAAACCGTGGTGGTTGATGCGGCGTATGTTAATTTGCATCTGACGGCGTTGGTTGAGGATGAGGATTTGAGTCGGTATATTTTGTAGTTAAGATTATGAGCCCGACGGTATTTCGTGAACGGGGTTATCGATTTTACTTCTTTTCGAGGGAAGAATCTCGAATGCACGTTCACGTTTACCATGCGGATGGTGAAGCAAAGTTTTGGCTTGAACCGACCATCGAACTTGCCCAAAACTTTGGCTTATCTGCACAAGAATTGCGGGAAGCAGAAACTTTAATTAAGTCACATGAGCAGGAGATTCGCAATGCTTGGAACAAGCATTTCCCAGGTTGAAGTGTCTGGGGTTTCAAAACATGGCTTTTGGCTGCTTCTTGATGAAGAACAGGAGCTTTTTGTTGCTTTTGCAGAGTTCCCCTGGTTTCGTAAAGCCGCTATCGAACACCTGTTTCATGTTGATCGTCCACAACCACACCATCTTTATTGGCCGGAGCTGGATATTGACTTGCATGTGGATTCAATACGCCATCCAGAACGGTTTCCCTTGGTTTCACAGATTTAGCCGAAAGCGCTGATGTACGAACACTAAAATTAAACGGGATTTTTCCACCATGCGCTTTTTAGATGTAAAAACTGATTTCGCTTTCAAAAAAGTCTTCGGTAGCGAACGCAGCAAACCCATATTAATCAATTTTCTAAACGCGCTGCTGGAATATGAGGGCGAGCACACCATCACCGATTTAACGATTATTGACCCGTACCAAGCACCTGTCATCCAAGGCATGAAAGATACCTACGTCGATGTCAAAGCCATCTTGGCCAATGGCAACAGCGTCATTATTGAAATGCAGGTGCTGAATATAGAGGGCTTTGAAAAACGCGTGCTTTATAACGCGACTAAAGCCTATGCCGCACAACTGGACAAAGGCGAGCAATACACGTTGCTAAATCCCGTTATTGCACTGACTTTTACCGATTTCATCATGTTCCGCGATCATCCTGACGTGGTCAGTCGGTACAAACTATTGGAAACACAAACGCTCGCCCAGTACAGCGACGATGTGGAATTGATTTTCATCGAACTACCCAAATTTAGCCAAGAGTTGGCGGGATTGAATAACATCCACGACAAATGGATTTATTTCATTAAAAATGCCGGTAAGCTCGATTATATCCCTGATACCCTGATGATGGAGCCATCTATCAATGAAGCTTTCGGTATTGCCAATAAAGCGGGATTAACAGAGGAAGAGCTGGAAGCACAAGAAAAGCGACATGATTTTATTCGTTTGCAACGTGGCTCTATCGAAAAAGCTCTGTTGGATGGTAAAGCCGAAGGTAAAGCTGAAGGTTTGGCTGAAGGTGCACAAGAAAAAGCACTAGAAATTGCCCGCAATTTACTGGATGTACTTGACGATGCTACTATTGCCCAGAAAACCGGATTGCAAGAAGCGGAAATTCGACAATTGCGAGAGAATGGGCATAAAAACTAACGATTAGCCCGATCGGGGTCTATCTATCCTGAGTTTGTTTATCAGAAATGCAAAAAATACTGATTGACAACTGAGCTGACTTGGTGAACCAGTCGGCCCATAAAACGAAAAACATTTACGATTAATTATTTTTGTGAGGTTATAAGCATAATGCACTTGTTAAAAAAATACTTACTGCCTTTGTTATTGGCTTTATCTGTGAACGCTTTATCACCGATGGCAACTGCAACTGCCGCAGGAAAAACTGAAAACGCAAGTACGGAAGAAGTCAGGCAAGCCTTGGTGGATTCGGTAAAAGCCGCTGAAGATGCCTTGACTGCTTTAAAAAGCGGAGCAAGTGAAGAAGCCGTTAATGAACATATCAGTAATGCACGGCAATTAATCAAAAGAGTGGAAATCAATCGACTGGATGTGATTCGCACACGTTCTGCAGAAAGCTTAAAAAAAGCACGTCAGGCTCTAAATAATGGCCAAAAAGATTTGGCTGAAGACTTTTTGGCAAATGCCTTAAAAGGCTTTAAAGAAATGCAAAGTGTGTTTTAGTTGAACAGATCGAACATGATAATTTGATTCGATATATTTCGTAGTTAGGCAGTTAATCATTCAAAATTAGATGACATATCAATATTTCAGTGACATAGAACAAGGCCCAAAAGAGCTAAATTCAGAAGAAATCTCAGAAGGTGTATGGAACGCTATTATTGTTATCTACGATAAGTTTGTAGACAACTATGCATTAGCTGGCGAGTTTCCTGGAGAG
>NZ_FUKJ01000400.1 GCF_900163745.1 Crenothrix polyspora | reverse complement strand
AACGGGATCAACCCCCCCTTGATGAAAGGGGTGACATTTTAATAGTCTTTTGAAAGTCAGATAGCTGCCGGTGATGGCACCAAAGCGTTGAAGCGCTTCTAGGGAATAACTTGAACAACTGGGATGGAAGCGGCAATTGCTTCCAAGCAAAGGGCTGATGCAGTACTGATAAAACCTTAGTGTGGCTATGAGTATGACGCGCATCGGGTTACCAGCTTAAGCCAATGTTTTTCCAATGATTTTCTTAATAGCTCAAGAGGCACATCCACTGCATCCCGTCTCGCCAAAACCACAATATCCACATTCCCCAAGCCTTGCTGTATTCTGAAACTTTCCCTGACAGTTCGCTTGATAATATTTCTGCATACTGCCTTTTTTATATTTTTTTTGGCAATCGCCAAGCCTAAGCGTGGATGATCAAAACTATTTTTTTTGGCCAACAAAGTAAAGTATTGGTCGCTGGATTTTACTGGATTATCAAAAACATTCCTGTATTCGGCAGGTTTTCTCAACCGTAATTCAGGTGAAAAACCAAAATCGTGCTCCACTCAACAACTAAACGGTTAATTTGGCGCGGCCTTTTGCTCTGCGAGCATTTAGCACTTTACGCCCACCTACTGTGGCCATACGCGAGCGAAAACCGTGTGTTCTGACACGTTTAATTTTACTGGGTTGGTATGTTCTTTTCATTTTTTAAGCCTAGTGAAGTTTAACAAAAACAGATTAAAACGACCTTCTATGATAGAATATTCACCGAATCATGTCAATTCTATGGTGGCGTGTTTTGTTGCTGTATAGTCATGCGCAACACAATATTTCTGACTAAAACCCATCAATACCTGTAAGTATTTACATGAAATCCATTTGGGATAACTGCCTTGTCAAGCTTGAAAACGAAATTTCCAGCTCAGAATTCAGTACCTGGATTCGCCCTCTTCAGGCAGTTCAAGGTGAAAATAAGCTTAACCTGTTAGCGCCTAACCGCTTTGTGCTGGACTGGGTTAAAGAACATTACCTGACAAAGATTGAGGATGCTATCCGCCAGTTTGCTAATGGCGACATAATTTTAAATTTGGAAATTGGCTCAAAAAAAACTGTCATAATCAGCCCCGATAGACCTCAGCCTACGCTACCCCCCCCACAAAACAAACCTAACTTTCTCAACAAAGCTTTTACTTTTGAAAACTTTATCGAAGGTAAATCAAACCAATTGGCAAAAGCGGCGGCATTACAAGTCTCTGAAAACATAGGGAAAGCCTATAATCCGCTTCTCATTTACGGTAGTTCAGGACTGGGTAAAACGCATATGATGCATGCCATGGGCAATGCCGTGTTAAAAAAAAACCCTTCTGCAAACATTATTTATCTTAATTCTGAAAAATTTGTACAGGACATGGTTAGAGCCTTGCAACAAAACTCATTTACTCATTTCAAGGAATATTACCGCGATGTTGATGTCTTGTTGATTGATGACATTCAATTTTTTGCAGGAAAGGAGCGATCACAAGAAGAATTCTTTCATACTTTCAACACCCTTTTGGAAAAAAAGCACCAAATTGTGCTAACGTGCGACAAATATCCAAAAGAAATCATAGGCATTGAAGATCGGTTAAAATCACGATTTAGTTGGGGGCTTCCTGTATCGATAGAACCTCCTGACATGGAAACACGAGCGGCGATTTTAATGAAAAAAGCAGATTTAGTTCATGTGAAACTTCCTCATGAAGTTGCTTTTTTAATTGCTAAAAAAATTCCTTCCAACGTCAGAGATCTTGAGGGTGCTTTGCGTCGTGTGATTGCGAACGCACAGTTTACTGGACGTGAAATTACTGTAGAGTTTACCAAAGAAGCCTTGCATGATTTGCTGTCATTACAAGATAAGCTGATCAATATCAACAATATTCAGAAAGCCGTTGCTGAATATTTTAAAATTCGCGTTGCAGATTTATCCTCCCAAGGTAGGCAACAGGATATCACGCGACCTCGGCAAATAGCCATGAGTCTAGCACGCGAATTAACGTCGCTCAGCCTTATCGAAATTGGTAATGCGTTTGGTGGCCGGGATCATACAACAATTATCAATGCTTGCAAGCGGGTAAAGGAACTTAAAAACACTAACGTCAAAATTGCCGAGGATTATTCGAATCTATTGAGAACGCTAACGCATTGATTGTGGATAACCCTGTGGATAACTTGTGTGTAAGATGTGGATAAC
>NZ_FUKJ01000397.1 GCF_900163745.1 Crenothrix polyspora | reverse complement strand
TTTTTATTGTTGTCAATATTAATGTCATAAGTGACATCATCGGCAAAGTTAAAATAATTAGGCCCTGAACTTGGCTCTTGCGCCGGTATCACATTCATGATGAACACAACTTTGCTGGGGTCTTCCCAGCTACGAAAAGCATAAACATCGGTAATGTCGGCGGCGGGGTCAAACGCCATTGCCGGTGCTTCGCGGTGACTGGCGGCAAAGCTGCCAGTGGATAAGGCCGTGGCAATGGCCAGTGCTAATAATTTAGGGATTGTTTTCATAGGGTAATCTCTCCGAAGATTGAATCGCTGAGTGTTTAACTCAGTGCTGTTAATCAAGGTAACTGTGCCGCCTGCAAATTATTTTTGCAGTGACACTGATGTTTACGAAGAGAATGAAAAATTAGATGCAATTGTCAAAAATAATATTAAGCCGTGCCGCGTATATATAACAATGCCCCCACATCGGTATAGGTATCGTCGTGAATACTGCCTTTGGGCGCGAATTGATAATCGTTTTCGCGCAGCAATAGATCACCGATAAAAACTTCACCGCTCAGCATCACACACTCTTCGTCTTGCGTGTGTAGATGGCTGTCACATTGTGCGCCTGCTTCTAGGCGATAAAAATAGGAAGCAAAAACACCGTCGGTGAGCAGTTGTTTTCTAAAAACACCTGGGTGCAATTCTTGCCAACCTTCCTCATCGTTATAAACTGTGGTGGCTACACCGCGTTGCATAGGTAATAAGCCACCGATTATTTCGCGTAAGGTGGCAGACTTATCACCTAGTGATGTACCACGCAAATAAGCCAACGCACCTTGCCGTGACCCAATAGACGCATGGCGACTACCAGGCGGCGATACATGATAATCAAATTGCTTTAATTGCAAGTCACCCATGTGCAGATCACCGCGCAAAACAACGCCTTCTTCCAGCCAGTTGTGACGGTGTACCGGCAAAGTGGCACCAGCAGAAAATTCAACCAATACCGAATTGCCACAAGTACCTTTCCACAACGGTTTAAAACGAATACCGGTTTTTAGCGTTTGCCACACACCTTTTTTTGCCCTGACCGTCAGCAGTGCGGCGTGATGGGCAACGCTTTGGGCAATACGCGCTTTTAGCCGGGCTTCAACGCTTTGATGACTGATCTGCGAAGGCTGAAAAGGTTTTATTTCCGCCAATAACAGGTGGTTTAGTTCGCTTTGCTCTGAGTCATCGGGAGAAAATTTATTGTTTAAGTGACTGTTCATAATTGTAGAGTTGATTTTGTAGCATCAGCTGATTCCTTAAGATAAATTGCCATCACCGAGAACCTGTTTTAAATGTATTAACGCACGCCGGATTAACGATTTTACCGTGCCTAACGGCAAGCCGCTGTGTTGGGCGATTTCATCATGGGTCAGACCGCGAAAAAATGCCAGTGTAATGGCTTGCTGGGCAATCGGTTCGAGTGTCGCCAACGCGGCGTATAAACTGCTGCCTTCTTGCACCGCCGCTAGTAAGGCGAGTGGATTAGTCGTTTCAGGTGCAGTAATGTCCATCATAGCCTCCGTGTCTGTTACTGGACTATCCTGTTGTCGTAGTGCATCCAGGGCGCGGCTTCTGGCGATAGTCAATATCCAGGCAATGGCATTGCCGCGCGTAGGGTCAAAGCGTGGGGCTTGTCGCCATACTTGCCAAAAAGTATCTTCCACGACTTCTTCGGCGGTTTGCACACAGTGTGTGATTCTGATGGCCACGCTGTAAACGCGCGCCAGCATCACTTCATATAGTGTGGCGAACGCCAGTTGGTCTTGGTCAACAATGCGCTCCAGCAAGTCGCCTAGCCATTGTTTTTCATCGTGCGTAGTGCCTGTCATCAGGTCACCTGCTATAGAGTCATCCAGCCGAGAGGCCGAGTACTCAACCGGTTCTATATCCATGTGTTGATTATTTTCGCGGCCAATTTTATCGCTCATTGAATGTTATATCTCTATACGCAGGATCGGTAAAAGTGGATGCAAAAAGTAAAAACGACCATAAGTATACGACCAAGCACGCTCGTTCTTATAGCAACCTTTAGCGATAACAGCATTTTCAGACGCTCGGACATATTATCAGGATGAATGCACATAGAAGCCTTGAAATATTCTGCGTATTATAAAACCCAACACCCAGGACGGTGTTACCCCCTAATAATATTTTGGAGATTTCGCATGAACACCTTACTTCGCTCCCTTTCAAGTATCGCACTGCTGTCAGCATTGCCTTTTTCATCAGCATTTGCAGCCGATCCGATTGGCAGGCTGTATACCATGAGCAATGCCGCAGGTGGCAATGAAATATTAGTTTATTCCCGTTTTGCCGATGGCAGCTTATCACATCTCGACCATGTCGCCACCTATGGTTTCGGTACCGGGACGGGTCTTGGTAACCAAAGCGCCTTAACCCTGAGCGGCGATGGCAGTTTACTTTTTGCTGTCAATGCCGGCAATCATTCGATTTCATCGTTCCGTGTTACTGCAACTGGGCTCGAATTCGTAAAAACCATACCATCGGGTGGTGTACGGCCTGTGAGCCTCACGGAAGATCGTGGCCGACTGTTCGTACTCAATGCCGGTGACGCGACACATGCGAGCAACATCAGTGGTTTTTGGGCTGAAAATACGGGAAATTTACAAACGATCCATAATTCCAGACGACCTTTAAGCAATGCAACTGCCGGAACAGGTGCAGCACAAATTAGCTTTAGTGATGATGGCAAACAGCTCATCGTCCAGGGCAACCGCATATAAATTTTATAGACTGAACAAAACTTTTTCTCTAAAAAGGTCATCTA
>NZ_FUKJ01000391.1 GCF_900163745.1 Crenothrix polyspora | reverse complement strand
TCCTCATTGAACCGATGCTTCTTTCATGATGGTATGTTTATTGTTGGAAATCACCTAACAGCAGCCGCCGCTAGGGCTGCATTTGTTTTCGTGACTGCCTGTTTTGCTTTCCGCTACGCTGCGTAAACTACCGCTAGGGCAATCCCATGGGGTGCCAGGCACATCTACTGCCGGGGCAATGCCGATAAAATTGTCGCTGTAAGTATCGCTAGTCAGTAATTTATAAGTACGTTCGCAAACGGCCATGCGTTCACCACGAAAGTAGGCGTGGCCTTCATCATCGTACACTTCAGAATAAGGCCCACGATAAATAACGGCATGGCCTTTGTCTATACAGGCTTCATCCTGTGGTTTAACGGCGGTGATAGTGACGGAGCGAAATTCCAGGCCTTCCACAACCTGCCACGGCTGATTTTCCCATTTGTCGTAACAAACGCCGATAAAACCGGCTTTAACAAAAGCTTCCAGCATTTCAAGTTCTTGTAAAGCACCGGAAATGCAGCCGCTCCATAGGTGTTGATTTTGTTTCAAATGCTCAGGGACGACTTCGTCACTGACGATATCCGAGATAGCTACGCGACCACCGGGCTTAACGACACGAAATATTTCCTGTATCAACTGTGCTTTATCACTGTCATGCACCAGATTAAGCACACAGTTGGAAACAACCAGGTCGATGGTGTTATCGTTAATCAGCGGCGAGTTTTTACGCTGGTGGTCTTGCCATTCGCGTAAAGCCAGTATGTCTTCGGCTTTATGCACAGGGTGTTCGGCCAGATGTTGATCCATTGCCGCTAAATCCAGCGCTAAGTCCTGTATTTGGCCTTTGACGAATTCAACCCGATGCGAGCCCAATTTATCGGCCATTTCGTTTTGGTATTTACGTGCCAGATTGAGCATATCGTCGTTCATATCCACGCCGATGACTTTGCCTTCTGCGCCCACCAATTGTGCTGCCATGTAACAGATTTTGCCGGAACCTGAGCCCAGATCCAGTACGATATCGCCTTTTCTGACGTAGCGCGACGGATCGCCGCAGCCATAATCCTTATCGATAATTTCTTGCGGCAGCAGAGCCAATAACGATCGATCATAATCGACCGGACAGCATAAATCTGCCTGCCTGGCTTCTGCACCTTCTGAGTAACGTTTTAAAACCCCTGTTTCTACTGCCATAGTCGACACCTTGAGATGATTATCTTGTAAAATGTTTCAATCTACGCCCAACCTCATCCGTAGGGCGACACCACTCGTCGACGGATACAGGTCGATGAAATTCACTGCCCGTAGTTTAACATTGATCGAGAATGAAATGACCGCACCACAGATAGGATTTATTAGCTTGGGTTGCCCCAAGGCACTGGTAGACAGCGAAAGAATTTTAACCAAGCTGCGTTCAGAGGGTTATATCATTTCGCCCACCTATCAAGATGCTGACCTGGTTGTTGTTAATACCTGTGGTTTTATTGATGCCGCCGTAGAAGAATCGTTGGACAGCATTGGCGAGGCGCTGGCAGAAAACGGCAGAGTGATTGTGACCGGTTGTTTGGGGGCGAGGGAAGCTGAAATTCGTGCCCGTCATCCGCAGGTTTTAAAAGTTACCGGCGCACATGCTATTGATGAAGTGGTCGCCTCCGTACATGAGCATTTACCGCCGCCGCATAATCCGTTTCTCAGCTTATTGCCACCGCAAGGTATAAAGCTAACCCCCGACCATTACGCCTATTTAAAAATTTCCGAAGGCTGTAATCATCGCTGTACCTTCTGCATTATTCCCTCCATGCGCGGTGATTTGGTCAGCAGGCCGGTGGATGATGTGATGCTGGAAGCTGAGCGTTTGGCTAATGCCGGTGTTAAAGAATTATTGATTGTCTCGCAAGATACCAGTGCTTACGGTCTGGATTTAAAATACCAGGCACGAGACTGGAAAGGCCGTAACGTTAAAACCCGTTTTTATGATTTGGCCGAAGCCTTGGGTGATTTGGGCATTTGGGTGCGTATGCACTATGTGTATCCGTATCCGCACGTGGATGAGGTGATTCCGTTGATGGCAGATGGGAAAATCCTGCCGTATCTGGATATTCCGTTTCAACATGCCAGCCCACGTATTTTAAAGTTGATGAAGCGGCCTGCGGCAAGCCAGAATAATCTGGAACGTATTAAAGCGTGGCGCAATATTTGTCCTGATATTACTTTGCGCAGCACGTTTATTGTCGGCTTTCCTGGCGAAACCGAACAGGAATTTGAAGAGCTGCTGGATTTTATGACTGAAGCACAGTTGGACAGGGTAGGGTGTTTTGCTTATTCGCCGGTAAAAGGTGCGGTGGCTAACGATCTGCCCGATAGTATTCCTGAAGACATTAAGCAAGAGCGTTTGGCGCGTTTTATGGCGCATCAGTCGGAAATAAGCGAGGAACGTTTACAACGCAGAGTCGGTAGGATTGAAACTGTGTTGATTGATGAAGTCGTCGAAGAAGGTGCGGTCGCTAGAAGTAAAGCCGATGCGCCTGAAATTGACGGCCAGGTTTTTATTGATGGCGCAACGCATCTTAAGGTGGGTGAGTTTGTTGATGTGCAGTTGGAAGAAGCGGATGAGCATGATATGTGGGGGTTTTTGGCGTAGATGAACTTATTACCCTAAATACGCTCGAAAACTGGACTAGCATGAACTTTATGAGTTGAAACTGGCATACACAGTTGCTAGCGAAATTACATTGTATAAATGCTCGGTATATGGTCATCAAGTCTGTTTAGGAGTTAAGAAATGAAAACAACTTTATATAAAAACGTCAGTATGGCAGCTCTCGCCATCGTCACTTTGGTTAATGCCCCTGTCAGTTTGGCCGATGGTCCTTTCGCAGGTTCATTGGGGGCGGGAAATGCCAACTTTGCTCCTACGGATGTCTACCGTCTTACCTGCCCGGCAGGTACTGCCTCGGTGCGGGCTAGGGTCACAAATCCAAATGGAAATCCATCTGATGAGATTACCGTTCAAGTGATCGCCCCGAATGGGCGTG
>NZ_FUKJ01000389.1 GCF_900163745.1 Crenothrix polyspora | reverse complement strand
AGGAACGTGCATGAATTAACTTGAGCAAGTTCGTGCTTCGACAGGCTCAGCATGAACGGGCGCGATGTTAAGTTGTTCAACTTATTTCATGCACGTTACTAAGATTCGCTACTTCACCATCATCAATCGAAATAAAAATAACCCCATCATCCCTGAGCAGATTCCTTGCCAGTTTCAAACGCGGATACATCATGCTCAGCCAGTCGGAATGGAAACGCCCGTTGGTTTCGGTGTTGGCGACCATACGTTGTCCGGCTTCGTCTTTCTGGTTGGAACGCTGAAAATAACTGGCCATGTCTTCGCTAAAATCGTCGTCGTAGATGAATTCCTTTCCGGTGTTATACGGCGGGTCGATATAAATCATCTTGACCTTGCCCAAATAGGTTTCCTGCAACAGTTTCAGCGCATCCAGGTTGTCGCCTTCGATAAACAGGTTTTGCGTAGTGTCGAAATCGACGCTTTCGGAGCGATCAGGGCGCAAGGTTTTGGCAATCGGCGCATTGGCGGTTAATAAGGCTTCGCGCTTGCCCGGCCAGTTGAGCTGATAACGCTCTTGCGAACCTTCAACAATAGACTCACTTAATTCTTGCCTTAGCAAGTCAAAATCAATGACTCGTTTGAGTTCGTGGCTAAAGCCACTCCCACCACCTTTTGCATCCCTCGTTTCGGTCACGCAATTGGGGAACAACTCGGCGAGTTTGGCGATGTTGGCTTGGGTGAAATAGGGGCTGTGCAGTTTGAGTTTATCCATGTTTTTTAGCTTACATCAATTTTGTGGGAGAGGCTTTAGCCTCGATTTTAGCACATCAAGATTTTGTGCATGGGTTGTCGTGGCTAAAGCCACTCCCACAAATTAACCCGCTTCACAACCACACAGCATCCCACAAAGGATAATCGCCTATCTTAGTAACTAATCCAGTTCTTAATGGATTTGCCACTATATAGCGGGCAATCTGTTGTAAATCTTCTTCTTTTCTTAATGCGCGGTCATGATAGCCATCTTGCCACAAGGGATGGTGCAACTGTATCGCACCGCGTTCTCGACGATTTTTTTGTATCAGGTAGGATGAAGTCCCTTTAACATGCTTCATGACTTCTGCCAGGGTGTTATCGTTTTGCAAGGTAAACAACCAGTGCAAGTGATCCGGCATAAGCACAAACGCAAGACTATGGACATTGCCTTGCTCGTGCTGATGGCGCATGGCTTGTACAACGATTCTACCCAAGTAAAAATCAGCAAATACCGTTTGCCTTTGCTCGGTGTTTGTGGTGACCAAATAGCTTTGGTTATGCTGGGAATATCTGCCTTTTCTTAAATCTTTGCTATGAGGCGATTGTTTATAAATCATAAAAATCAGCAGAGAAGGTAATCAATGTATAAAAATGGCGACTTACCTGTGGGAGCGGCTTTAGCCGCGATAAACGCGGCTAAAGCCGCTCCCACAAGTTATCGTTCCTTAATGCCTGAAAATCGTTGTTAATTTCGGTGTCTGACCGCTTGCCTATGAACAAGCTTTGCATAAACTCAAGCGCTTCGTTTTCGTCAGCATTATCGGCAATAGCATCCGGTTTTGTTTCAAGGAATTCGACAAAATGTAAAACTTCAATGGCCTTAGCCATCGGCATTGTTTTAACGTGTTAGTAAATGGTTTCGGCGATGTTCATAGTTACTTTTACCTCTGGCTAGCTATTGAGTCATTATTTATTTACGCCGTGCCTTAGCGCGTAT
>NZ_FUKJ01000393.1 GCF_900163745.1 Crenothrix polyspora | reverse complement strand
CTTATCATTTTACCCGTCTCATTGAATCAATTAAGCTGATCAATCATTGGCTCGGCATGAATATCGATCATACTTTGCGCTTTTCAACAGTATAAAGGAACAGATAATATTCGACTATCATTACCGCATTTCCACTACGTAAAATCTAGTGCTCTGATTGCCTCCCCCGATTTTGCATGGTCTCCTTCCTTTGCGCCCCAAAGCCCAACCTAAAAAAACCCTTGCTTAGAAAATTCCGAGCAAGGGTTTAATTTTAGTCGTGTATTATTGGCTTAAACCTATACCCATTGTTAAATGCCTCGCTTGTAAGCAAATTTCAAGGTATTTAAGCATCAGGGCAATACGAACAGCTGTACATTAGTCAAGTCATCTGCCCCATCGTTGAGACCGTTCTCATTAACATCTACAAAAGCTTTTCTAACGTCAGCCTGATCCGATCTCGGATTGCCGGCAGCATCTTCTACCGTCAAATCACAATTTCTCAGCTGATCCTGGTTATTGGTAGCGCCATTTTCGTTGACATCAACTCTACCGTTAACAATATCAAGCCGAACCGGAGCAGCGTTGTCACACCATACGGCAACGTTGTTTAAATCATCGGCATTGTTGATGACACCATTCTGATTAACATCAATATTACCGTTGATAATATTCACCGGGCTGACTGTCACAGCACCCGCAACAGGGGTTACCCCCATAGTCACCAAACCGACAAGCAACGATAAGGCAGCGTTACGAGTAAAACAAATGTGTTGGGTTTTCATGATAATCTCCTGTAATAAATTAAGGTTGATTCAGGGAGTGTTTTACCTCTCCCTATTCATGATTTCCCTTACGGCTTGTTTTTGTTCAAATTATTTTTAGAAAATTACCCTATTATTTATTTCGCATGTATTCTTACGAGCTATGGGTTTATGCGAGCAATCCGCATTACCGTCTTTGTCAGCTCATTAACCCTATATGTCTCCATTGTGTCATCTTTGGTTATATGAAGAATATTTTTATCTTTAGGGTCAACACTCCACTTTCCACGTTTGAAATGATGGCCATCGTCTGGAGCCAAAAAAAACCAGTCACAATCCCCATTCTTATAAAAGATATATTGCATTCTGAAATGGCTTGCCGGAAATTCCTTGAAATTTTTCGGGCGGTATATTTCATCTTTATCCGTTTGCTGTTCTTCCTCCCTCGAATGGAGCCAGTGTTGACATAAGTATTCTGGGTTGATGCCGGCCAACGGTTGGGTGGAGTCATATTTCGAAGAACAGCCATAAGCGAATAGCGATAAGAAGACGAATACTGCTAAGTATAATATTTTCATTTTAGACTCTATTTGCGGTTTGTGTATTTGCCGTCAGTTGCAAAACAGTTAGCTCTAGCTTTCTTTCCTGTTTGTCGCCTGTTATTA
>NZ_FUKJ01000388.1 GCF_900163745.1 Crenothrix polyspora | reverse complement strand
CCCGCAATTAGTAATCCATTTGTATCGTTGGAGTTGGGTGCGGGTCAAAGCAAAACGACCAAGCAATTAACGGCAGGCGCTATCGATAGTGTGCTAACACCTGATAAAATCGATTAGTGTAAATAATCTTTACTATATTATTGTTTTTATAGATATATTAAGAAAAAATAAATAAATTTTGTAATTTTTTACTAGTATTATCCAAGCTTGTATTGGGTCATTAAATAAAACTTGGCAAGCCCTGTGCAAAACTGATTTTTTCAATTAATCTATATCATTATTAACACTATATAGCCTCTTAACTTGCCCTTTAAATGAAACGGACATTTGTTTTATTATTAACTGCCTTAACACAAACCCCATTTTCTTATGCTCAAACGGACATCTCTACGTTAGATAAAAAAATCCCTGCTTTACCCTCCCCTTTATCCCAAGAGACCGGTTACCTGCCAGCAGATCAGGCTCATAAACCTGACCTGCTGTTACATGCACAACTGAAAGCTCGCCCTAGCATTATGTTAGCTAGTGAAATGGCAGGACGTATTAGTCGCCTTAGCCTGCGCGATGGTGAGCGTTTTATAGTCGGCCAGGTATTGGCTACAATCGATTGCCCAAAAGAAGAATCGCGGCTTACTGAAGTCCGCACTGTGTTCACCCAGCAAGAACAAGCCAGGCAGCAGCTTGATGCAATGCACTCTATTAACACCCTGGAACTTGACCTTGCCAGCACAGAACGGGATGAAGCGAAAGCCAATGTGCTTGTCGCGGAAGCTTTGTTAGGTCGCTGTGTGGTTTATGCGCCTTTTGCCGGAAAAGTGGTGAAGCGCTTTGTGAAATCTTTACAAGTGGTACGGGTGGGCGATCCTCTGTTAGAAATCAGTGATGATAATAACCAGGATATTGAATTAATAGTACCTGCGAGCGAAATGTCTCATATTAAATTGGGCAAGCATTATCAGGTCAGTCTCGATGATACTGCTAAACCTTACAAGATTGAGTTGACCGGTTTAGGTGGGCGAGTTGATCCGGTGACGCAAACGATTAAAATTTATGGTCGTCTTGAGAATGCGTCGACTGCGGCTTTACCGCTTACCGAGACTGTTGTGGCCTTGGTAAGTCCTGATAATTGAATGTGCATAATCGTCTGATTTTCAGTTGTACAGACGTAAAACAGGGTATTTCTGGTTGCGTGCCTCTATAGCTGATGATTTCCTTTGTTCAGCAAGTTGAGGGTAATTGAAATCAATGCTCCAGGTTGCTAAGGTCTTTTCGCATATGTGTCTAGGCAAATTTAAGACATGACAGAAACCCTTTTGCAAATGACGGCACTGATTGCCTGTGGTGTCGTTTGGCGATTTTTACGCCCTGGTGGGCTATGTGCTGAACAGATCAGGCCGGTGCTGACAACTGTGGTGTATTATCTATTTTTACCCGCGATGGTGCTGGATGTATTGTGGAGATCCGATATTGGCAGCCAATCCGTACAGTATGCGATTTTGGCTACCGCCGCTATTATCATGGCCATGCTCAGTATGGGCTTGATCGGTTTTGTATTTAAATTTGCCAACAATAAACAGGGGGCGATGTTATTGGCGGCATCTTTTCCGAATGTCACTTATTTGGGGTTGCCGGTCTTAGAGCAAACCTTTGGGTCATGGGCGCGATCAGTCGCCATACAAATCGACCTGTTTGCGACAGCCCCTTTAGTGTTTACGCTTGGCATTATGGTGGCGAGACATTTTGGTGAAGATCATTCCGGCCAGAATAAATCAGTGATCTCATTTTTAAATGCACCGCCGTTTTGGGCGGCTGCGTTAGCGGTGGCACTCAATTTAAACCATGTTGCCATACCTTCTGCATTGGTTGGTATTTTGCAGAAATTATCAGCTGGCGTAGTACCGCTCATGTTATTTTCTCTAGGATTAGCACTGAGTTGGTCAACCTTGCATTTACGCAACATACCTTTTGTGTTGCCGGTGGTTATTATCAAAATGGCGTTGATGCCGTTGTTTTCTTTGTGGTTTGCAGGCTGGTTATGGTTTGATGCCCCGCACAAAGCCGCAGCGGTACTGGAAATGGCGATGCCCAGCATGGTGTTGGGTATCGTGTTTTGTGACCGTTATCACCTTGATAGTGCGCTGTACGCAATGATTGTTACCATCACCACGCTGTTGAGCCTATTCACCTTGCCGTTTTGGTACAGTGTGTTAATGAGTTAAATTCTCCCTATATTCTAAATAATCACAAACAATGCAAATTGACGCTATGAATCCGTTAATGGAAATTTTTTCTCAAGGTGAAGAAATCACGCGCGGCCAAATTGCCGATACCAATGCGGCCTGGCTTTCGCAGCAATCTGTACAGATTGGTTTTACGCTAACACGCCATACGGCGGTAGGTGACAAGCTGGATGATTTGGTGGCATTACTGCAAGAAATTGCTCGGCGTGCCGATTGCTGCCTGTGTACCGGCGGCTTGGGGCCAACCAGCGATGATTTGACT
>NZ_FUKJ01000385.1 GCF_900163745.1 Crenothrix polyspora | reverse complement strand
TTGCTGATTTTTCGAGCAGGAGCCCGGAAAAATCTTTCGCAAAAATAGCGACTCCCTTCTCTTACATTACATTTATCATTCGCTTTGTTATACTGGCGCTTATATTAAATACTTATGGGGTATTGTTATGGCAACAATTACGTTTGATACCTTAAAATTTGTTGAGAGACTCATAGCTGGCGGTGTTCCTGAAGCGCAAGCAGAAGCATTAGCGACCGCTTTTTCTGAAGCAATGGATTCACAATTGGCGACAAAATCGGACATTAATCGTCTGGAGCGCGAATTGATAGTCCTCAAATGGATGGTAGGTTTAGTGCTTGGTGGCATTTTGACATTAATTCTCAAAGCATTTTTTCCAGTTTAACACATCAATCAAAGAAAATAAGCTGTTAATGCAGCATTTCTGTTTGAAAAGCACACACTATGAACACCGAATTTACTGGCAATCTCTAAAAATTTTCTTAATGCCTTAACCTAAAAACCCCGTGCTGGCTTGGCTGGCACGGTTTTTTTTTGTTAGGCGCAAAGCCTATCTAGCAAATACCCAACTATTTTTGATATGTGATTAATTTAATGCAGTTGCCTGGGTTAAATTTAGGTTTGATTTATCACTTATCTGTTACTACAATAAAGTAATGAAAATTAACTTTGATGCCGTAAAAAATGAAAAAAACATTCAGGAACGCGGCTTAAGTTTTGAACGCGTCGCAGAGTTTGATTTTGAAACGGCTCAATTTGACATAGATAAGAGACACAACTACGGCGAAACTCGCTACCGTGCTATGGGATTTCTTGATAAGCGCCTTCATTCTTTGATATTTGTTGAAATTATTGGCGGCATACGAGTTATCAGTTTTAGAAAAGCCAACAAACGTGAGATTAAACGCTATGAAAACCAATCACTTCTTAATTGATGATGAAAACCCAGAATGGACAGATGATGATTTTAAAAATTCCACGCCATTTACGACATTGCCTAAATCGTTACAAACCACGTTGCGATCCTTAAAAACGCGTGGAAAACAACAGCAACCCACTAAAGTATCAACAACAGTGCGTTTTGATGCTGAGGTATTGGAGGCTTTTAAAAATATGGGCAATGGCTGGCAAACCCGCATGAACAATGCACTAAAAGAATGGCTTAAAGAGCATACGGCATAACCCTACAGAAACCTTTAACCTAAAAACCCCGTGCTGGCTTGGCTGGCACGGGGTTTTTTCAGCAATTCCCGCTATTTCCCTAAAAACCGGAGCGCACCGACCTGTAGCCACTCTAATTT
>NZ_FUKJ01000381.1 GCF_900163745.1 Crenothrix polyspora | reverse complement strand
GTCGCTGTCGGGTTGATGAAAATGTTTCGCCAGTTCATTTAAGTTAGCGGTTTTTAGCCCCAACCGTTGCAATTCTTTATCCAGAATATTTTTACCGGCGGCCATATTGTCGGCTTGTTGCTGATTTTTAAACCAGCTTTTCACCTTGCTAATGGCACGCGACGATTTTAAATACCCCAGATGCGGATCGATCCAGTTATGGTTCGGGCCGCCTGATTTTGTAGTGAGTATTTCAATACGCTCACCCGATTTTAAAGCATAGGTAAGCGGCACGATGCGTCCGTTGACTTTGGCACCGCGACAACGATGGCCAATGTCACTGTGGATGGCATAAGCAAAATCCAGCGGTGTCGAACCTTTAATCAAGTCCAATAGCTTGCCTTTTGGAGTCAGCACATAAACACGGTCATGAAATAATTCGCTTTGGAAACTGTCAGCCAGGGTGTCGTCAGAATTTTCTTCCAGCAGTTTACGCAGCTGGGTGATATTTTTTTCCAGCACTGAATTTTGTTTGCCGCCTTCTTTATAAGACCAGTGCGCGGCAACGCCCAGTTCGGCAAAATCGTGCATATCCTGGGTGCGAATTTGCACTTCGATGCGATTGCCCAGCGTATCCAAAATAACGGTATGCAGCGATTGGTAACCGTTTTCTTTTGGGTTGGCGATATAATCGTCAAATTCTTTGGGAATGTATTGCCAAAGACTGTGGACTATACCCAGCACGGTATAGCATTCCGTTAAATTATTGACAATAACCCGCACCGCCAGTAGATCGTACAGCTCATCAATATCCAGTTGCTTACGCTGCATTTTTTTCCAGATACTGTAAATATGCTTGGGTCGGCCACTGATTTCGCTGCGTATTGACTCATCCGCCAGTTTGCTGTGCAGCAGATCAATAAAGCTATTAATGCACAGCTCACGCTGTATACGATTATTGGCCAGTGATTTGGCAATGCTACGGTAGGCTTGCGGGTTTAAATAGCGAAACGCCAAATCTTCCAGCTCCCATTTGAGCTGGTGTATGCCAAGGCGATTGGTAATGGGCGCATAGATGTCTAAAGTTTCCTGAGCTATAAACAACTGGGTTTCGTGAGGCTCTCTCGCTAAACCCCGTAAACGTAGCGTGCGATACGCCAGCTTGATTAACACGGCGCGAATATCCTGGGTCATGGATAGCAACATGCGCCGTAGCGTTTCTGTTTGATTGGGTTGGCGAGTCATCTCTGGAGAGTAAACGCTAGATCGATTTAGAGAATTAACGTTATCAACCAGGGTTGCCACTTTTGTACCAAACAGCTTGGCAATATCAATCTGGGGGCTAAGCTTGGCCAAACGGGGATCGCTTAACAAGGCTGCCAGTACAGTGTTTAAATCGACATTAAAATCCAGCAAAAAACTGGCCACTTCAACACTTTGTGGGCGATGGTAATGTTGTTCTTCTGGGATTAATGCGGTAATTTTTAAAGCCTGTTCTATGATTTGGCTATCGGGCGCAGAAAACCGGCTGAAAAATGATGCTGTGGGCGCAAGGTTCTTTTTCATTAAAATAGGGCGTGAATGATTCGAAAATAGTGAATAATCATGATAGGCTAGACCTTAAATAGCACAAGGCAAGAGGGTTGTTGTTCTGCAAAGCCCCGTCTCTTAATAATATCAAACAAATTAAATAACAATGAATAACGATAATAAGCAAGGTGCGAACCCAAACGTTCCGCCACAATATTTTTACCCCTCCATGCTTCAGCAACAGAATACGACCAATTTAATTGATCTGTACCGTGTTGTATTAAAACAAAAAAAAATAATTTTAATAATCCTGTTGATTTTTACAATGCTAGGCGTAGTTTTGGCACTTGTAAAACCTGCAATGTACTCTTTTTCCACAACCGTGCAAATTGGCACTATTTCTACTGAAGGTAAGACCGAGCTGATTGAATCTTCCCAAACGGCGTTAAATAAAATTATCTCCGCTTATATCCCCTTTATTTTGGCGCAGTATTATGAGAAAAATCCGTCTGATAGAGGCGGCTACACGATAAATGTAACTGTGCCCAAAAACAGTGACATTCTCAATATTGAAGCAAGAGGGTCAACCAATCAAGAAACAGTGTACAAAGAATTGATAGGCAATGTGGTAAAAAAATTGATTGGGGATCACTCGAACATAACCATTTTAAAAATCAAAAATTTTGAAGTCAGTATCGCACATGCAGAAAATGTCTTGGCGAGCACTAAGGATAATGCCAAATTGATTGCTGCCAACACCGAGCGATTGGACAAAACATCGGAATTATTAAGCACACAACTGAAAGAGAAAAAAGAGTTGTTGGCACACGCATTAAAGAATAGAAGCAATGTCAACAGTAATAATGCGACAGGAGCCATGAGTGTACTGCTGATTGATAGCGAAATTCAGCGTTATCAGCAAATGATTGATCAAGTTGAAAAGTATTTATTAATTGACTTAAATCAGCAGCGCAATGAGCTTGAAAAAGCGTTATCGGATAATTTGCGGGCTCAGAATGATGAGCAAAATTTGATAGATCAACTTAAAAATGCTCTAGTCAATATCAGTAATACCAAGGCGGTAGTCCCAGTGATGACCTCAATAGAGCCAGTTGGGACTAGTAAAATAATCATTCTTTTAATTACGGTATTGATAGGGCTTACAATAGGAATTTTTACTGCTCTAATTTATGACTTTTTTTCCGATATAGCTAAAGCCAATCAACCTGCTGAATAAAATATTTTGCCAATCTTTATTTTTTCGCATCATTTCGAGCTAAATCCCCCAGCCTATAACATCCCATTAGTAACAATGGGACATTTTACTTAAACCATTTACTTTTTGTATTTATTGATTTACAGCACTTTTAATTCAGATTAATGATCAAAATTAAGAAAAATAAAAACCTGACAGGTCGTAGTTATTCAGACCCCCTGTTTATTTTAAAAACAATCACTTACAGGAAAAGATTTGTAAATATTCGCACCATCCCTAGATAAAATTAGCGATATAACTGTCTAAGCGGCATCGAGCCAAACAATAGCAGTCTTTTATGATACTTACAGGTGAATACATATCGGCCGGTGAAGCCAAACGGAAACCGCCTTTTGCACAACGGCAGGTCACGCTGAGCTTCCAGGACTATATCCAGCTCGAAGCAGACAAAAATTATTGGCATGCACAGTTCCAGCACGCGCAGGCCAAAATAAACGAACTCAAGAGTCGGGTTGCCGACCTGGAGGCACAAGTGGACGACCTAACCCACCGGCTGTATGGCAACCACAGTGAAAAAGGCCAGACACATTCCGAATCCCAACTACCTGCGCGTAAAAAAAAGAAACG
>NZ_FUKJ01000379.1 GCF_900163745.1 Crenothrix polyspora | reverse complement strand
CAATCTGGCCTTGCGCTTGTTGTGGCGCGATAGCCGTTCTGGCGAATTAACCATATTGGTGCTGGCGTTAATTATCGCCGTCACCAGCTCTACGGCCATATCATTGTTTGCAGATCGTTTGCAGCGCACCATGACCGAGCAAACCGCCGACTTTCTGGCGGCCGATTTGGTGATAACCAGTCCTGGAATACAGCCTGCCAGCTGGATTGCAAAGGCACGGGAATTAAAGCTGGATCACGCCCAAACGGCTGAATTTTCCAGCGTCCTCATTGAAAATGACGAGATGTTACTGGCCAGTATTAAGGCGGTTAGCGACGGCTACCCTTTACGCGGCTATTTAAAAATTACCGGCGACGATTATCTGCAAGAACAAACCGTACACCAAGGCCCAGGCATTGGCAGTGCCTGGGTTGAAAAACGGGTTTTGTCTGCGCTTAAACTCAAATTAGGCGATACGCTGACGGTCGGTGAAAAAAAACTGATCGTCAGCCAGATTTTGACCTACGAAACCGATAAACAAGGCAATTTTTACAGCTTCTCGCCACGGGTGATGATGAATAATGCTGATCTTCCGGCCACCGGTATTATTCAGCCTGGCAGTCATGTGCATTATTTTTTTCAATACCGTGGCGCTGCCAATGCGCTGGTTGAATTTAACCGCTGGCTTAAACCCCAGTTGAATCCATCCCAGCGCATTTTGGATATTCATGAAGATCGACCTGAGCTGGGATCTGCGTTAAGCAGGGCAGAACGTTATCTGGGTTTATCCAGCATTATCGTCATTTTAATTTCGGGTGTGGCGATTGCCATGGCCACGCGCCGTTATACCGAACGGCATTTTAATGCCACCGCCATACTGCGCTGCCTGGGTATAAAGCAACGGGAAATTCTCTGGCTTTACGGTTGCCAGTTTTTGATTTTAGGTGTGGTGGCCAGTGGCATCGGTTGTTTGCTGGGCTGGATTGCTCAGGAAGGTTTGTTCCATTTATTACGGGGACTATTGCCGCAGCAAGTTGCCAGTCCTGGCGTGTTGGCGGTTTTTTTCGGGTTTGTTATTGGCATTGCGGTGCTAATGGCGTTTGCTTTGCCGCCGTTATTACGGCTAAAACAGGTGTCGCCGCTCAGGGTATTACGCCGCGAGCTTGAGCCATTGCCGACTAGCGCATGGTTAGTTTACGGCTTGGCATTCGGTGTTATCGGATTATTACTGGAACGCTACACGCACGACCTTAAGATGACGGCAACCATACTCGGTGTTGGTTTGGTTACGCTATTACTGCTTGGATCACTGGTTTATGGCTTACTGCGTTTAGCCGCAAAGTTTTTGCCGCACCTGAGTCTAACCTGGCGATTTGGCTTACAAGGCATACTCAGGAATACCCAGGCAAGCGTCAGTCAAATACTGGCTTTCAGCATTACCCTGGTTGCTATGGTGTTAAGCTTTACCGTGCGTACCGATTTGATCGATAACTGGGAAAAGCAATTGCCAGAAAACGCGCCCAATCATTTTGCACTGAACATTTTTTCAGAACAGCGTACTGCGTTTCAACAGGACATGCTGAAAAATAATATTCAGCACAGTCAGTTTTATCCGGTGGTTAAAGGCCGTTTGGTAGAGATCAATAACACGCCGGTGCAGCAGGTTGTCAGTAAATATTCTCAAGGCGAAGGCGCTATCCACCGTGAGTTGAGCCTGACGTGGTCTAAAACCTTACCGGAACAAAACAAGATTACGGCAGGGGAGTGGTGGCAAAACGAACAAGCCGGACAGGTCTCCGTAGAACAAAAATTAGCCGACAGCCTAAAAATAAAATTGCACGATCAGTTAATGTTTACCGTTGGTAGCCAGAAAATCAACGCTACTGTGACCAGTATCCGCATGCTCGACTGGGATACCATGAAGCCGAATTTTTATATGGTGTTCTCACCCGGCACGCTAGATGGTTATCCCAGTACTTTTATCACCAGTTTTTATTTGCCGGAAACCCAAAAGAACGTGTTAAACACGCTGGTCAAAAAATACCCTGCCACCACTATTCTGGAAGTCGATCTTATCTTAAAACAGTTTAAGACCATACTGTCCCAGCTGACGCAGGCGATCAATTATTTGTTGTATTTCTCGTTGCTGGCTGGGTTTACCGTGTTGTTCGCAGCGGTGTATGCCAGTCTGGATTATCGTATTCAGGAAGGGGCGATCATAAGAACGTTAGGGGCTAAGCGCTCCTTTTTAACCAAAATACACTTGATTGAGTTTGGCTTGCTGGGGCTGATTGCGGGTGTAATTACTGTGGTTATCTCAGAGGTACTGATTTACAGCTTGTATTCAAAGGTGATGCACATCGACTACAGCCCGAATTATTATCTGTGGCTAGTGATACCCATCATCGGCAGTTTGTGCGTGGGTTTGGCAGGCTACACCGGGATTCGGCATGTGGTTAATAAATCGCCAGTGAGTGTTTTGAGGGAGCTATAAGCATATTATTCGTAACTACTCAGCGGATGTTACAACAAAGTCCACGGAAAGCACAAAAGACACAAAAATTTTTTGATAACACTTCTTTTTACGACAAAACAACCACATTTTTCCGTGTTTTTTGTGCTTTCCGTGGACAGATAAAAACTATCTTTTGGATAGGCTGAGTAGTTACTATTATTTTGGATTTCGACAGACATAAAAAAGCGTGTCAGCAATGACACGCTTTTTTAGGGGAAATCAGGGCTAAACTAGCCTTTTACATCACTGGCAATCGCATTAAAAGCTTCAACTTTAGCTTTGCCGGTTGCAACTAAATCAAGGCCTGTTTCAATAATCATTTTACTAAGGCCTGGCGTTTTGTAAGCCATCAGCACCAAGTAACCGACTGCCGGAACAGCAATCAATGCACCAATAAAACCATGTAAGCCAACAACGCCCATCAGTTTGATAAGTAATGAAATAGCATCTAAAGGCAGCAAAATAATAGCGCCAAAGTACGCCATAACAATAAAGGTAAATACCACAAACACTACAAATTGTATAAGCCTTACTACAGCAACATTAACTTTTTTCATATTTCTTTCGATTTCCTGATAACTTTTAGGTGTGTCGCCTTGACCAGCGAGTCGTACTGATAAAGGCTTAGTGTCAAAAAGCCAACTTTTTGAATGCGTAAATTATACCTGAAAGCCGTTAATACTATCGATTTTTATCATACTTTCTGTTCTTTAAGAAAAATACGATACAAAATACAACCGGCGACAAATCCGCCAATATGCGCCCACCATGCCACATCAATCGTTCCACCTTCAAACAGCACAGAGGTCGTTGCATCATGCAGTTGTATCAGTACCCAGATACCTAAAAAAGCGATGGCTGGAACCGGAATCAGTATGGGAAATAAAAACAGGATAACGCGTTCAAGTGGGTATAAGAAAAAATAAGCCGCCAACACACCGGCGATAGCGCCTGATGCGCCAACTACGGGAATAGTCAACATGGGATCAAAATACCATTGCAAAATGCTGGCAAAAAATCCACAGATCAAATAAAACACGAGAAACGGTAATCGACCCATCCGATCTTCGACATTATCACCAAAAATCCACATGAATAACAGATTGGCTACAAGGTGTGTCCAATTGCCATGTAGAAACAAATTGCTCACAAAGGAGAAGTAATAGTCGAAGGGTATATTCGCGGTTTCTGCCCAGCGTGAGCTTGAATAGCGGATAGGAACCATGCCGTAAATATTTAATAACCTGACGGCCATGTCATCCGGCATCAATTTCATGGATACAAAAATGACAACCCAAATAATCATCAGCCCCCAAGTAACATAGGGTCTGGAATAACACGGCGCGGTATCTCTAATCGGTATCATCGATTACTCATCCATAGTTTCTTATTGCTTTTGTTTTATGCAACCCGTACGACATATTTACATGCGTTACTAGCCGTTATTTTTAGGAAAAAGTTTTGTAAGCTCATAACTTACATTTCACACATAAGTGTAATCGATTAATATTGAACGTGTTGAATGCTAAATAAAACCTTTTTCCATTTTTTAATGTAGTCAAACTTGAAAGCGTGCTTGAGAAACTGCAAACAGCTAAGACTTGAACAATAGTACCTGATTGAATTAATTAAACCAGTGGAAAATCAAAAAATGGGCTAAAGCTTGTAGCCACTACGCTACCGATATTTCACCGTACAGAAAGCATCTTACATTTAAGCTTCACTGCTTTTTTCGTTCTGGGGGAACCTTATCGGCAATTTCAAGGCCAGTGAGGCGTCCTGCGGGAACATTGAGACTCACAACTTTACCATCTCGTTGAATGATGAGTTCCCGTGGCCGCTCACCTTTCACCAGCTCCAGTTCCCAAAATATCCGCGTATCAGGAACCTCCCGCCCATCGTAATTGAGGATCAAGTCTCCGACTTGCAAACCGATGCGCTGGCTTTTGCTGTCAGGTTCAACCTTTTCAATCGTCACTTTCGTAGACACAGGTGTACCCTTGCTGTCCAGAAACTCCTTCTTGGTTTCACGGCCAAAGTCGTCGTAAGAAAAATTAATCGTGGCATATCCGTAAGTATTGCGCACAAGCCGGTCACCTGGATCAAAAAAAGTATGTTGCGATTCTTTCCCACGGGCATCATAGGTGAACCTTTCCTTGGCGAATCCGTTCTTCTTAGATACGATGGGGAAACCATTAAGACCGAAAAGCGTTCTTTCTATCAACTGGCCTTCATCGTTGTATTTGTCCAGTATTTTGGCATACCCTTCCTTCGCAAGAGTTAAACGGTTACGCTCATCGCAGAAAGTAGTTTCAGTTCCGTATCCCCGATCATCATATTGATGTTTTTCTTTAAAATAGCCGCGTTCGCCTCTCGCGGGTTTTCCTTGAGCGTCGAACGTAGTCTCTTCGGTTAGTGTCCCCTTTACGTCATAGGCGCGAACAATTCTGGCATAGCCACCCTTACGTTCAGTCGGTCGATCCTGTTCATCAAAGAACAAAACTTCGATAAGCTTGCCTTGCAAGTCATCATAACGATAATTCACCTTGGCGTAGCCATCTTTATTTTTGACCGGTTTGTCTGCCGCATCGAAATAGGCTTCTTCCGTCAAATTGCCTTGAGAATTGTATTTCCAGCGCCCTTTGACCATATTTTCTTCATAAAGTCCTGGTTGACCATCGGGTCTGAAAAGACGTTGTTCTACCCTATTCCCGCGTTCGTCATAAACACTTTCCCGTCGCGCACTGCCATAAATAGCTCGAACAAGTTGGCCTCCTTCATCTAAGCAAGTGTCTTCGGTATTGTTTCCCTGCTCGTCATAAGTCAAACTTTTCTTCGCACAACCCTCATCGTTACGAGCGGGACGATCGTTTTCGTCAAAAAAAACCGCTTCGACAAGATAACCCCGCTCATCATAGCGCCCTCTTATTTTGACTGCCCTGCCAGCGGTCAGGGTCGGCTTGCCATCTGGGCCGAAAAAGCTTTGGAGCATTCCGCCTTTTTCATCCCAGACGGCGGTGTATTTAGCAAAGCCAAGCGGCCCCCTCACAAGCTGGCGATCAGGGCCGAAGTACGTATACTCTATAATATTGCCCTGGCTATCGTAGGCGAGGGCTATTCCAGAAACCCCTGGGTTTTTCAAGGTGACGAGCTGGCCATCTAATCCGTATGAAGCGGTCTCCTTTATGTTTCCGTAAGAGTCGTAAACCGATCTCGTTTCAGCTGCGCCGTCTGAACCTAAGACAGGTTGGCCGTCAGCCCCAAAAACCCCCGACTGAATCAGATTCCCCTGACTATCGTAGTTTTCGGTTTTCTTGGCTACACCTATCCTTGCCGGAGCGGGTTGACCATTCATGCCTAAAGCAGTCCTTTCAACCGGAAGTCCAAGCGGATTGAATATGAGATGATTTCCGTACACTCCATTGGGGGCGGGTTTTCGCTTCCCGTTGTTATCCAAATACAGGAACTCCTGATCCAGACCAGCATCTGGCCCCGTGTCAGGCCGTACAAACTTGATATACTTGACTCCAGATGGTGTAACAGCCTTAGAGATACCATCTTCCATCACATATTCGGCAATATTAGGTCGGGTATAATGTAGCTGGTAGATCAAACGATTACCACGGCTATAGGCGCTTTGGTTCTGGATCTGGCCATTTATGTCATGCTCGAAGGTCACACGGCATTGGTTAAATGATTCTGAGTCATCATTTAGGGGATTGAGGTTTTCTAGCGACTGGGAGGGAAAGTAAGCGAAAGCAGGGGGATACGCGCCTCGGCTGTTCACAATGCGGATTTCTGTCACCAACCCCCATCGGCCACGCTGGGTAAACTTTAGCGATATATTTCGATGGCGAACCTGCTCATCGGTGAGCCGCCCGATGCCTACAGGCAAGCCCCAGCGCTTGGTCACATTCGCATAATATTTAACATGTGGACGGTAAAACACATCCCAAACACCCAGACCCGCTCCTGCCAGGATCAGCAAAAAAATGGAGACCCAGAAAAATCTGGGCATGCGTCGCCCCCTTTTGCCGGTCGGCTCCGACATTGACGGACGGACACTGTGACGTAACTTATCTGCCGCCTTTCTGATTGCCTTTGTGACCTCAAGAAACGCATCGTCCAGGTTTTCAAATTTGGTGATGGGTTTGCCGTCGGTTGGGGTCGTGAGTAGTTTTCCAAACGGTGCTTTTTGCCACTCGCAGGGGCGAAGTATCACAGGGATAATTCGTGCATCACCGCGTTTATGCCGCTCAAGTGCCTGCTGCATCTCGATGTCGTAGCAGTAATCAGATGCCAAGAAATCCGCACTCACGAGCAGCAGGATGATATCCGCTTTCTCCAGGTATTCACTGATTTCTGTATGCACATTCTCACCGGCATCGATCTTACGATCATGCCAAGTGTCGATTACCCCCTGACGTTTTAACAGCGCAAGGTGTTTCTCCAGTTCATTGCGTAGCGTTTCATCATGATGGGCATAGGAGAAGAAAACCGTTATCACAATACACCTTAAATAATTTGGTGGATTCAACAAAGTTAAATGCAATCGCTATTAGCCTAATGATTTACAAATTTAACTTTTTTAGATGTGATAGTGCATAAATTACCATCACCGTAAGATCATACCAATTCATCTCAAGTATTGCTAACTCGGTGAGCAGTAAAGTTTTATAGTGCAAGTATTCGGGGTGGTGTGTGGTAGTGCAGTCCGTTAATAAAACAGCCCGACAGTATTTTTGCGTTAACTCAGGGCAATGCCACTGTTTTAAATTGTAAATTAATTTGGGTGTGGTTCCGTGCCGCAAGTAAGGTAAAGACATAAAATCTTACGTCTTTACCTTGCGTGATTTAAGAGTGTGGAATTATGGCTAACTACTCAGCAGGTTTTTCTTTGGCTCTACGCGACACAGAGCTTATTCTTTTCTTACTTTTGTCGACTTTTTTTTCAGAGTCATCGGTTTTAAAGGATTTACTGCTGCCATCCATTTTTGAGATGTTAAGCAACTGTCCTGCAACCCTGATTTTTTTCAATTCATCAAACAACTGTTTTGGCATGCCGGCAGGCAGCTCAACGGTGCTGTAATCATCTTCAATCCGGATACGGGCGATATGATCGCCATCGATGCCGGTTTCATTGGCGATAGCACCAACAATATTGCCAGGCTTTACGCCGTGCGCGTGGCCGACTTCAATGCGATACACTTCCATTTCAATATTGGCACCTTCACTGAAAGAACGACGCGGTTTACGTTCTCTGTCTGGGCGATCTTCACGCGGTGGTCTTGCGCCTCTTTCTTCACGGCCACTGTCACGGCTATCGCGGCTATCACGATCATCTTTGGGTCTTTTAGGCAGATTTTGCATGAGCAACGGCGTATCACCTTGTACCAGTTTGGCCAGGGCAGCAGCGATTTCCAGTGCGCTGACGTTATGTTCGTGCTGATATTGCTCGATCAACTGGCTGAAAAAACTCAGTTCTTCTGCCGCCAAGGTATCGGTAATATTTTGTTTAAAACGTGAGATACGCTTGTTGTTGATGACTTCGGTTGACGGCAGGCCCATTTCTTCAACTTTTTGTTTGGTGGCTTTTTCGATATTGGCCAGCAACTTTCTTTCTCTGGGCGCAATAAACAAAATCGCGTCACCAGTACGACCGGCACGACCCGTTCTACCAATACGATGGATGTAGGATTCGGTATCGTAAGGAATATCGTAGTTAACAACGTGGGTAATACGGTCCACGTCCAAACCACGCGCCGCAACATCGGTGGCAATCAAAATATCCACTTTGCCATTTTTAAGATGGGCAATGGTACGTTCACGCAGGGTTTGCGACATATCGCCATTAATGGCTGACGCTGAGTAACCACGCGCTTCCAGTTTTTCGGCCAGCTCAATGGTGGCGGTTTTGGTTCTAACGAAAATGATCATCCCGTCAAAGGTTTCAGCTTC
>NZ_FUKJ01000394.1 GCF_900163745.1 Crenothrix polyspora | reverse complement strand
CCGTTAAAGGTGATGTGCATGACATTGGCAAAAATATTGTCGGCGTGGTGTTGCAATGCAATAACTATGAGGTTATCGATTTAGGTGTGATGGTGCCTGCCGAAAAAATCTTGCAAACGGCACGATTGGAAAATGTCGATATTATCGGCTTAAGCGGCCTGATTACGCCGTCGCTGGATGAGATGGTGCATGTTGCCAAGGAAATGCAGCGCCAGGGCTTTACCATTCCGTTGATGATTGGCGGTGCAACCACTTCCCGCGCCCATACTGCCGTCAAAATTGAGCCGCATTATAAAGGCGCAACGGTTTATGTCACCGATGCTTCGCGCGGCGTGGGTGTCGCCAGCAATCTGTTAAGTGCCGATTTAAAAGATGAGTTTATGCGTAGCACCCGTGCTGAATACAGCGAGGTACGCGAGCGTCATAAAGGTAAAGAATCCAAAACCAAGCAGCATTCACTGGAAGAAGCGCGGCGCAATAAATTCAACTGGGGTGATTATGAACCGGTAATACCGTTGTTTTTGGGTGTTAAGGTGATTGATGATGTGCCGTTGGCTACCTTGGTGGATTACATCGACTGGTCGCCGTTTTTCCAAACCTGGGAAATGGCGGGGAGCTATCCAAAAATTCTGGACGATAAGGTTATTGGCACTGAAGCTAGAAAACTGTTTAACGATGCCCAGACGATGCTAAAACAATTGGTCGATGAGCAGTGGTTGCAAGCCAGGGCAGTGATAGGTTTTTTCTCAGCTTACGGTGAGGGTGATGACGTAGTGGTTTATACCGATGAGTCACGTAGCCAACAACGTGAAGTGCTGCATCATTTGCGCCAGCAAAACGTGAAAGCGCCAGGGCGGCCAAATTATTGTCTATCTGATTTCATAGCGCCGATTGCAAGTGGCAAGCCCGATTATATCGGCGGTTTTGCGGTGACGACCGGTATCGGTATAGAAGAAAAACTTCAGCAGTTTGAAAATGATTATGATGATTACAGCTCGATTATGCTCAAAGCGCTGGCTGATCGGTTGGCTGAGGCTTTCGCCGAGTATATGCACAAGGTAGTCAGGAAAAATTATTGGGGCTATGCAGAAGACGAGGCTATCGACAATGAGCAGCTGATTAATGAAGCCTATCAAGGCATACGACCTGCTCCGGGTTATCCGGCTTGCCCTGACCATACCGAAAAGGCCAAATTGTTTGAACTGCTCAATGTCACCGAAAACACCAGTATCGAGCTGACAGAAAGTTACGCCATGTATCCGGCTTCGGCGGTGAGTGGCTGGTATTTTTCGCATCCGCAGTCGCAGTATTTTAATGTCGGTAAGATTGATAAGGATCAGTTGGAAGATTATGCACGGCGTAAAGGTATGGCGTTGGATGTGGCTGAACGGTGGTTGTCGGCGCATTTGCATCATTAG
>NZ_FUKJ01000076.1 GCF_900163745.1 Crenothrix polyspora | reverse complement strand
GACGTGCATCGTTGTCCCATTTGCTGGGGTAGTCTGTGGGGTAGTGCGAATATTTACCAAAAATTAAATACGATTTTTGAGTCAGTTAGCTTCCAGAAGCACAAGCTGTTGCTGCCTTTGTATGGCGCTAAAGTGGCGGCAGGATTCCCCTCACCTGCGGATGACCACCTTGAAAAGACCCTCGACTTGAACGAATTACTGGTGAAAAAACCGGCGGCGACTTTTTTCGTGCGTGCCCAGGGTGATTCCATGCTCGGTGCCGGTATTCATCCCAATGACATTCTGGTCGTGGATCGCTCCATTGATCCGGTGCCAGGAAAAATTGTCATTTGTGCCATCAATGGCGAGTTGACGGTCAAGCGTTTGCAACGTGATAAGGGACAATGGCAGTTAAAATCAGAAAATCCCGATTACCCTGATATTGCCATCCATAACGATTTGGAGCTGGTGGTTTGGGGTGTGGTGACCAACGTCATCCATCCGCTATGATGCCGCCGTTGATTTGTTTGGTGGACTGCAATAATTTTTACGTCAGTTGTGAAAAGCTGTTCCGGCCTGACCTTGCAGACAAACCGGTGGGCGTGCTCAGCTCGAATGATGGCTGTTTTGTGTCGCGTTGCCAACGGGTGAAAGACTTAGGTATCAAGATGGGTGTGCCGGTGTTCCAGGTACAGCATTTGGTCAAACAACATGACATACAGTTGTTCTCCAGTAATTTCCCGCTTTATGCCGACTTGTCTGCACGCGTGATGGCTATATTGGAAGAATTCGCCCCGCGTGTTGAGCAATATTCGATAGATGAGGCATTCTTGGATTTGACCGGCGTGGGCCAGGATGATCCTGTTGCCTATGGGATCAAAATTAAGAAAGCCGTGTTCCAAGCAACAGGCATACCGGTGTGTGTCGGCATGGCACCGACCAAAACCTTGGCGAAACTGGCCAACTTTGCAGCCAAGAAATGGAAACAAACTGGCGGTGTGGTGGATTTATCAGATCCTAGTCGCAGGGAAAAGCTGATGAAAATAGTCCTGGTGGGGGAAGTGTGGGGTATTGGTTCACGTACTGCCGCCAAACTCAACCAGCTGGGCATCCACACGGTGTGGGATTTGGCCAGTCAACCGAGCAGACGAATGCACAGCCAGTTGAATGTGCTGGTGGCTCGAATTGTATTGGAACTGAACGGCATACCTTGTCTGGAACTGGAAGAGATTGCACCGGACAAGCAACAGATCATTTGTTCACGTAGTTTTAGCCGACGATTGACCCACTATCGTGAATTGTCAGAGGCAATGGCAGAGTTTTGCAGCCGCGCCGCCGAAAAGCTCCGTAAACAAAACTCGGTCACCGGCCACATCAGCATTTTTATCCGCACAAGTCCGTTTAGTCCACAAGAGCCACAATACCAGCTGGCGGCAGGCGTGATGCTAAAATCCGCCACCCAGGATACCCGCGTAATAATCGCTACCGCCAACCGGTTGTTGCGTGGTATTTTTAAGGAAGGCTATGGTTACCATAAATGCGGCGTGCAGTTTGGCCATATTCAGCCAGCGTCAATATTTGCACAGAGTGATTTGTTTGATCTTGTCGATAACAACATAACTGCTGAAAATCGCCCGTTGATGGAGGTGCTTGACCGGATTAATCGGCGTTTTCCGAAGGCGGTTTCAATAGCGGCGACTGGGTTTGATAAAAGCTGGAAACCCAGGGCGGAGAAGATGTCACCGCGTTATACCACGGATTGGCAGGAGTTGGTTTGTGTGCATTGTGATTGATCCAGCTATTTTTTCAAGGTGTTGATATGGCCAATCAGCCTGATTCCATCCACACAAAATCAAAGCCCTTTTAAGGTATTCTTCCGCATCCTGACATAAAAATCCTCCATCACCTCAATAAACGAGCCCTGTTTTTGCCAAAAGGCCGGAAAATCGCCGCCCTTTTTGATGAGCATGGCGGGAATGGCGGCGGGTGTGCTGGGATCTATGCTTTTAGGCAAGGGCTGCTGGCCGTGCCAAAAACCTTTCAGGCTGATGTTCTTGGGCAGTTTTGTGGCGATGGGACGGGTATAAAAGCTGTCTACCGGTGACAATTCGACGGCTGCCGTGTTTTTAGCATCACTCAGCACTTTGCCTAACGGTGATTCGGCCAATTGCCGCAACAGTTTTTCAGAGGCCAAGCCGCGCATCTCAAACAATAGAAACGGGTCTTGATCCAACTGCCCCGCCAAGCGGTAGCAAACCCCAGCGATATGTTTGCATGGTACGGCATAATCCGGGCAATCACAGGATACTTTAAAGTCCTTATAACTTTTGGGCAGTAAATGCACACCGGCATCGGCAAACACGGTTTCAATGTTTTCAGGAATTTCATTGAGCAGCAACCGTGCGATAAAGCTGGCACGTTGCGTGAGTTGCTTAATGATTTTTTGCCATTGCGCCTCGGTCAGATGCACCATTTGCACACTGACTTTATAGGTCGGCTCCTTATAAACACCAAAATAGGCGTTAATATTGCCGCGCAACTTAGCCTCGACTTTGCCGTCTTTCAACAGCCATTGCTTGATGCGGTTGTCGGTGGAATAAGACCGACCCCGCTCCAAACGGCCGCGGTCGGTAAAAGCTTCCAGGGCTGATAAAAAACGCTCACCCCACCAGGTCTTTGCGAATTTGCTCATGTCAGTTCTCCATGATGCTGTGTTTATTGAGGGCAATCAGTTCTTTAAACGCCTGGTTGTCGAGCTTGGTCAGCCAGCTTTCATCATTGCCGACAATACTGTCGGCCATTTTTTGCTTGTCGGTTATCATCTGGTCGATGCGCTCTTCCAAGGTGCCAAGGGTGACAAACTTATGCACGAAGACATTCTTTTGCTGGCCGATACGGAAGGCACGGTCAGTGGCCTGGTTTTCAACCGCAGGGTTCCACCAGCGGTCAAAATGGAACACATGGTTGGCCGCCGTCAGGGTGATGCCGACACCACCGGCTTTCAGCGACAGGACAAACACCGCAGGGCCGGTGTCCGGATCCTGAAAATCAGCAATCATTTGCTCGCGTTTGACCCGTGTTGTGCCGCCGTGCAAGTAGTGGGTCTTATAATGTTTTTCCTTGGCCAGATAGCGGTTCAGGTGTTCGCCAATTTCGGTGAACTGGGTGAACACCAACACGCTGTCGCCTTGCGCCATCGCCTCTTCGAGCATGTCACCGATGCGCTCCAGTTTGTTGGAACGCTCCGGGGTGAAGGCGCTGCCATCCTGCAAAAACTGCATGGGATGGTTGCAGATCTGCTTCAGTTTCATCAGGGTGGACAGCATCAAACCCTGGCGCTGGATGCCGTCGGTTTCTTCCAGTTGCGCCACCACATCCTGCACCACGACCTCATACAGGGATGCCTGCTCTTTGCTGAGGTTGCAGTAAATCTTGTTTTCAATCTTGTCGGGCAAATCTTTGATGATGTTCTTGTCGGTTTTCAAACGCCGCAAAATAAACGGCTGGATAAGCTTTTTCAGGATGGCCGACTGGATCGGGTCGTTATCACGCTGCACCGGCAGTTCATAGATTTTGCGGAACTGTGCCTGTTTGCCCAAATAACCCGGATTGAGGAAATTGAATATCGACCATAAATCCATCAGGCGATTTTCCACCGGTGTACCGGTCAGCGCCAATCGGGAGTCGGCGTTGAGTTTTAAGATAGCCTTGGTTTGGGCGGCGACCGGATTTTTAATGTTTTGCGCCTCATCCAGCACGATGCGCCGCCAATGCAACGCGCCCAGCAATTTGGCATCCTTACGTGCCAGCGTGTAGGAAGTGATCAGCACATCGTGTTGGCCGCACAGCTTTTTGAAAGCTTTAGTGTCTTGTTCCCGCGCACTGCCGTGATGGATCAAGGTGGTCAGGTGCGGGGCAAACTTGTCGATTTCTTTTTGCCAGTTGCCGATCACCGAGGTGGGGACAATCAGCAATGTCGGCGCTGGTTGGTTTTGTTCCCGTTCCAGTATCAACAGCGTGATGACTTGCATGGTCTTACCCAAGCCCATATCGTCGGCCAAACAGCCGTTCAACCCCAGGGTTTCCAGATAGCGCAACCAGGACACACCGCGCTTTTGGTACTCACGCAGTTCGGCATTAAGTTGTTTGGGATTGTCGATGGCTTCCAGTTGGCTGTTGTCGACCAGTTTTTCCAGCATCTGTGCCAGGCTGTCATGGACATCCAGCTCAAAGCTGTCAGATTCCTCGGCCAGTTTCTTTAACAGCTGCTGCACCGTCATTTCCGGCACATCGTTAGCTTGTTGCTGCATGAAGGCCAGCATTTCCTGCATCTTGTCGCGGTTCAGCTCCATCCACTGGCCACGGAAATGGATCAGAGGCGCTTTGCTGTCCACCAGTTGTTGCCATTCTTCCGGCGTGAGGGCGGTGTCGCCGATGGCCAGTTCATACTGGTAATTTGTCAGTTTCTCCATGGAAAAATAACTGGTTGAACCGGCTGATTTGGAAGTGCTTTTGCCACTTGAGCGCATGCGAATTTTGGCACGGCGGCGGCCTTTGGGTGTCAGCCAGGCCGGCACAATGACCTTAAAACC
>NZ_FUKJ01000378.1 GCF_900163745.1 Crenothrix polyspora | reverse complement strand
TTCCACTTCACGGATACGCTTTACCATATCGGCCAGTTCATCGGGTTCCAGCGATGCCTTATGGTCAGGGCCGGGCAAATTACGATCCAGCGTAAAATGCTTTTCAATCACTGTCGCGCCCATCGCTACCGCCGCCACCGCCACGGTAGTGCCCGCAGTATGGTCGGAATAGCCAACAGGCAAATCGGTGGCCTGTGCAATGGTTGTCATGGCCCGTAAATTAACATCCTCAAGTGCAGCAGGATAGTTGGAAGTACAATGCAACACGGTGAGCATGGCGTTTAATTCGCCGTCAAAACCGTGCTGCTCTCGCGCCTGGCGAATCACGGCAACCGCTTCTTCAATTTCAGCCAGCGTTGCCATACCGGTAGACAAAATAAGCGGCCTATTTTTACTGGCCAAATGCGCTAAAAACGGGTGGTTGGTGATTTCACCAGAGGGGATTTTAATATGGCGCATCCCCAAAGCGACCAAAAAATCAGCCGCCTCTTCATCAAAAGGTGTCGACATGAATTCGATATTCAGGGCATTGCAGCGCTCTAAAAGCTTACGATGCAAGTCTTCTGACATTTCCAGGTTCTTGAGCAAACTGTGTTGATCGCCAGCACCGGTTTCGCGCTTTTGATATTCGGCTTTTTCAGCGCCTTTACGCACTAACTTATCGGCAGAAAAGGTTTGAAATTTAACCGCATCCGCGCCACTGCGTGCAGCGACCTCAACCAATTGCAGGGCAAGCTCGTCACTGCCATTATGATTGACACCGGCTTCGGCGATAATAAATGTTTTCATTGAGTCATCCAGTCTGTAATCAACATTTCAGTGACACGCCAATCAAAAAGCGTATCAATATCACTATTTTCGACCGGCTCAGAACATATCACTGAGCCGCATTTTTTGGGGAAAAATGTTTTTTGTTCGAGCAAAGCCGACACTTTTATTAAATACAGAGAACCATTAACGGCATAAGCCGGTGGAAAATCCTGTGAGCGCGTAATGGCCATATCACGATTGACCCAAGGCTCCAGAAAGCCCTGTTCTGAATTTTTAAAAACCAGGTAAGGATGTGTAGCGGCCTCAGAAACCGCCACTATAGCATCATAATGACCGCTGCTTAATAAGTGATAGGCTTCATCCCAGCGTTGTTTAAAGCGAACAGGTGTCGTCGGTTGCAATAAGGCAACAAGATCAAATACCTGTCCGTTGCTGCGCTGCTCATTTAAAACGTCCTGTACCACGTCAAATGTTGTGGCTTCATCAGTCGCCAAGGCCGCAGGCCGCAAGTGGGGAACTGGCACGCCACTGTTGATACACATATCAGCGATTTCCTGGCTGTCTGTTGACACATGAATCGCAGTAAACCAGGGCACAGATTGTGCAAACTCAACTGTCCACGAAATCAGTGGCTTATTAATCAGATATTTCGTATTTTTACCCGGCAAGCGTTTAGAGCCGGAACGTGCAGGGATAATTGCCAAAACGCGCATCACATTTCCTGGGCTGTATTTAAAAAATGGTAACTACTCAGTGGATGTTACAACAAAGTCCACGGAAAGCACAAAAGACACAAAAGGTTTTCGGTAATACTTCTTTTTGCGACAAAA
>NZ_FUKJ01000373.1 GCF_900163745.1 Crenothrix polyspora | reverse complement strand
GTTTTCCGGCTATCAGCTTCTTACTGCCACCTTTGATTTTAGGCTTGATGCGAAAATAATAACTGCTGGCTCCTTGTGGATCGAGATCCCAAACCAGCGTGCGATAACCCGCCTGAGCCGCGTTAAACGCCAGATTAACCGCACTTGAGGTTTTACCAACGCCACCCTTAATACTGTATAAAGCCAATACTTTCATTTCAACCTCAGGTTTGATAATCGTTGTACCCATGAAAACTGCTCACGGGTTGAATTGAAACATACAGCACTTTCAATCTAGGTTGGTTAGTTTTTAGGAGTACAAACCCAGGTTTGTACTCCACTTCGTGTAACTATTAACCACTAAAAACACTGTAATGCTATACATTATGTGGCGCAAACAGGGCATGAAAGGCCGTGTGATTTTCTGTCTTTTTAAACGCGGCAAATTGCCAGGTAAAGTGGTCACGGACTTTGTTTTTGCGACTGTCAAAATCCTGAATCAACACCTCCATTGCTAAAAAGGTTTTGCTCGGTGTATTAATGCCCTGCATTTGCTCACTGAATTGTTTTAGCTTTTCCTGTTGGGTGGCATAGTCTTGATAATCGCCTAAAACGTCTTGCAAACGTTTCAAACGTTTCAGCAATTTATCCATGCGATGCTCTGGATAAAGATTTCGAAAAAACTCCATTAAATAACGCAGTTTTTTGCAGGTTTTCCTGAGTTTATGCAGCGCCTCCGGTGGCGAGTGCCGATCAATTGCATCGCCTTCCTTGATAGATTGTTTGTAAATTTTCCATATTCTTTGATCTGCCAGTTCTTTAATCGTTAATATGGATTCCGCCGACGTTGGATTTTTAGGCAAGGGCGAAGCAAGATAAGCTTCCCATTCAGCCATTAGCGTTGAATACTTGCTTGAATGCAGTTTTTTTGCCAGTTGTTTTTGTGCTTGCCGTTGTTTTAAAGCCAAAAAATGATGCAATGGATTGATGCTTTGCCGTAAGTCAGACGGCAATTGCTTTTTGTAGTGTTCAAAATTTAACAAATAAGCGTCTAAATCACGGGTTTCCCCTGTAATCTGTCCTAACCAGGAAAAAAACTCTTTATAACGCGCAATAATGTCTTCAGGCAAAACGCTTTTCAATTGGCTGAGTCCGGCACGGGTTCTTCTTACCGCCACTCTAAAATCATGCAAAAACTCACTGTCGGTATTGGCTATAGTACCCTGTTCGTTAGCTTTTATAGATTGTAATAAATAACTGAAGATAGTTTTGCTGGCTATATCGGCACGCATCTTTGGGACAAGGGGAATATCCAGTTTCGATGAATAATCTTTGGGATGCCTACCTTGCAATTTTAAAGCATCCAGCAGCAAAGGCTTATCAACAGCGTATAGCCCCAGCCCTTTCGTGACCATTTCAGCAATGCGCTCGGCGACTTTGTCATAGCCCTTGATGGGAAAAAGCGTCAGGCGGTTATTGAGACGCTTAAATTCTTCAATCAGTATGCGAAGGACAATTTTTTCATCGGCATTAACAATATTAAGATGGTAGGCCTCACATTCCAGGCTGCCAACTGCCAGTAATGCACGCATCTCCAACAGCGGCTCAAGTATCTGGCGCACCTTGCCAGGATTAAATTGTTTGCTGAACGCCGGTACCTCAAAAAGGGGCATTCTAGCAATGAGTTCGCCATTTTTTCTATGGCTTAATTGCAGTGCCGATGTGTGTGTCGACTGGTTAAGTTCACAGATTAAGCCATGCTCGTATAAGCGCCAATCAAAGCTGTCGTAATAGGTTTTCAGAACCTGCTGTTTGGAAACAAGGTGTAATTCAAGCTTATCGGATAATGATGCAATGAGCTCTTCAGGCGTTAAATTTACAGGTAACTCAAAATGAGTAGCCATCATGCTATAGGATACCTTTGATAAGTGATCGTGACACATAACTGTAATATTCTAATGTTAATATTTGATGACAACTGAGGTATATCAAGCATAAATAGCGATATGGACAGCCAGTGGTGCAAGCTTTTAAAAACATTGGACTCAATCAATACAGAATAATTACCAGGTATAAAAAATATGAGTAGAGAGTTATGGTTGCTGAGGCATGGCAAAGCGGAACGATTTGACAGCAGTGAAGATTACGACCGGGCTTTAAAAAAGCGTGGTAAACGTGATGCCACCCGCATGGGACAATGGCTTAATGAACACGATTTAAGGCCCGATATGGTTATCAGTTCTCCGGCAAATCGCGCCATTAGCACAGCAAAAATAGTCTGTGATGTCATCGGCATTGACCATCAGGATATTCTGCAAGAAAAACGCCTGTATGATGAAGGTTTATTCCGGGTAAAATCGGCGCTAGCTGATTGTCCGGCTAGTTTTAGCCAGGTTTTACTGGTAGGCCACAACCCGGAACTTGAGTTGTTATTAACTTATCTGGTGAGTGATACTGACTTGCTCGATGTTGAAAAATTGCTGCCCACAGCCGCCTTGGCCAGATTGGTTTTGCCGGATGACTGGTCGCAGTTAACGCAGGGTTGCGCAACATTGCTGTCCATTACCTACCCTAAAACATTATTTGAAGAACAAGACTGAATTGCCTGATCTGCGTTAGGGCGCTGCCATAGTTAAGGCTAATCCGTTACGATGAAATTCGATTGCCACTAAAGTGTTCAAAAAGCCGTTGATCCCAGATGACGGGTTCAGGTGCCGTGAGAATGAGTTGTTGGGCATCGGGATGATTGGGATTGACCACCGCGTTCCAATCCAGCCGAGCAACGACAGACGGCACCAGCAATATCGCACTTCTATTCTCTACAAGCCATTGATCCCCAAAGGCCCGACTGCACGCAGCATGGTCAGTATCCCAGCCTAACGGAAGTTCAGTGATATCGTGTTTTTCAATAGATACGCCATCGGGTACTTCGGCAATAATAAAACGCTGTGTCGACGGAATCCGGCCAATGTTCGCATGTGCCAGTATTTCGAGCATGGCACATGCGTAACTTAATGAACCATAAATAACGGGCTTTCCTGGGCTGTTCCATCTTCCACCAATAAGCGCCGCGCCACTACCGTCCCAAATGGGGTGACGCTCATCACCTAACCTGAATATCCGCATTAGGCGGCCAGGCCATAATACAGCTTCCACAACAGCTCTTCGACACGGCGAGCACCCAGCTCTGTCAAAGAAACAGCCAACGGTGTCTGGCTTTGCAACATAGGGTGCGGCGTATTCAGAAACGTCCGTGCATCTTCATCAGAATTCCAGACATACTGGGCGGTGGCATAAATTCTGGCGAGGCGTTCAGCTCGGCCAGACTCTTCGGCCGACAACTTATCTCGTCGACGCTTATAAGTTGCCTCAGGAATAATCTGATATAAAAGCCGCTTACGGTCTTCATTGTTATGGCAGACGCGTTCGACACTGGCTTTAAGTGCCAATTTTGGCAAGCCATCCGACACCCGCTTGTCGAGTTCGGCAAATGAATGTGGTACTGGAACAAGCGCCATAACAGCCGCTATTTTTTCTGGCGTCACAAAAACCATTTCACACCTTAATAGTATCAATTGATGCTTTGATTGTGGTTAATATGCGTGCGCTTGTCAATCCTTTCATTGATGTGTCGAAT
>NZ_FUKJ01000366.1 GCF_900163745.1 Crenothrix polyspora | reverse complement strand
AAAATTTATAAGCATTTAATGGAAGAAAAGCGATGCGGTTTGGTGCCAACCAGAAATTAAAATTCAATACAGAAAATGGCTCGTATTCCATCGTAACAGAACGAGAATATCGTGATTCCCAGATTACGGCGACTGATACAGAAACTGATTTGTTGGTTAATTTTTTCGGTAGAGAAAATATTCATGTTGGGAAAGTAGACTTAGATAAAGATAAGGCACAAAAGAAGTTTAAGTTGTATCCTGATGGTGAAGAAATAAGGTTGAATCTTAATTTTCCTAAACCCAAAAAAACTGAATTGCGCTTATATTTATCAATAAGAGCGGGCTTTAAGCCTATACCAAATTCAGTTTGGTTTATGTTTGAAAGAGATGGCGCATTGTGGATTGGTAGTATGTCTGAAGCCGATTGGCGGGATGAAAATACTATTATTGTCTATGATGAAACTGAAGGTGCTTTTCAGGATTCCCTTTTAGAGCTGGATGAANNAAATAAAAATCAATAAATTAAAAGCGCGTGATGTCTTTTCGAGGGATAGAAATATCGCTTTGGAAAGGCTTAAAATTGAAAAATATACCTGCGAATACAATTCATCGCATATGCTTTTTAATTCACGGCATACGCAGTTACCCTATCTTGAAGCGCATCATTTAATTCCTATGGCATTACAGAAAGTCATACATAAAAAACTTGATGTCATAGAAAATGTTTTTAGTCTCTGCCCTTATTGTCACAGGGCAATACACCATGCAGAACATGAGTTAACCAGAAATATAATTGGAAAGCTTGTTGATAAAAGGCCACGGCTTCTTGAGAGTATGAGCTTAAATACAGCGGATATATTTGGCTTTTATTCGGTAGAAGACATTTATTAATTTATGATTCGATAAAGAACAGGGTTAACAGTGCCTAAAATCACAGATTTATCACAACTGGACTTAAACCAAACCTACAGCTATGCCGATTATATGACATGGCGGTTTGATGATGCTGTTGAATTAATCAAAGGTAAAATCATGCTGATGTCACCTGCACCGAATGTAACACATCAACGTATCTCAATGCGTTTTAGCGGTGCTTTGTTTAGTTATTTCCATAATAAAAAATGCCAGGTTTTTGCCGCGCCGCTTGATGTGCGTTTGTATGATCGCAAGAAATCGATTTTAGCTAATCAAGACATTCATACGGTTGTCCAGCCTGATTTATGTGTGATTTGTAAACCTGAATTACTGGATGAACAAGGTTGTAACGGCGCACCGGATTGGATTATTGAAATTTTATCGCCTGGAAATTCCAAACGGGAGATGAAAATTAAATATGAGCTTTATCAGGAAAGCGGAGTGAGCGAATATTGGTTAGTCGATCCTGTGCATAAAGTGATTCATCAATTGGTTTTGGATGACAGCGGTTGTTACCAAATCAGTAAAATGGTGACAGACGAGGATAGCCTTTCTCCGCATTTATTTCCTGATCTGGTTATTGATGCAGCTGAGGTTTTTGACGTATGGCAAGCCCAACAAGATTAGACGGAGGTTTAAATATGCCAGAGGTTATTCAGCTATCACAACTGGATTTAAACAAAACTTATAGCTACGCCGATTACATGACCTGGCGTTTTGATGATGCGCTTGAGCTGATTAAAGGCAAAATTATGCTAATGTCACCTGCGCCTACTGTTAATCACCAAAGGATAGAAAGTAACTTGCTTGTAGAGATTGGTGGGCATTTAAAAGGCAAAAGATGTGAGGTATTTCCAGCGCCCTTCGATGTCCGTCTATACGACCGCAGGAAATCCATTTTGGCCAGTAAGGATATAAATACCATAGTACAGCCAGATATATGTGTTATTTGCAGGCCAGAATTGTTAGACCAGCAAGGTTGTAACGGCGCACCGGATTGGATTATTGAAATCTTGTCACCTGGAAATTCCAAACGGGAGATGAAGATTAAATATGCACTTTATCAGGAAAGCGGTGTGACTGAATATTGGTTGGTTTACCCCAGTGAACACGCTATCCATCAATTTGTGTTGGATGATAACCAGGCCTATCAGCTTAAACAGATGTATTCGGATGACGACATAGCCATTCCGCACCTATTCCCTGACTTGACGATTAACGTCACCGATATTTTTGCAGGACAAACTTAGCACCAGACTCAAAATTAAAAAACCCAAAAACAATAGGATAACGATGGCACTGTATGTCTATAAATTTGGCGGCACATCGGTAGGTTCGGTGGAACGTATCAAGATGGTCGCTGAAAAAGTAAAAAAAGCCCACGATCTGGGCGACAAAATTGTCGTGGTGGTTTCTGCCATGAGCGGTGAAACCAATCGATTGATCGGTTTGGCAAAACAAATGCAGCCACAACCGAGCGGTCGTGAATTGGATACCTTGGTGTCAACCGGCGAACAAGTGACGATGGCGCTGTTAAGCATGGGCTTAGAGGAATTAGGCTGTCAGGCACGTTCTTATACCGGTAGCCAGGTTAAGATTTTAACCGACAGCACTTACACCAAAGCGCGGATTCTCAATATAGAAAACCACAACATCATGGCTGATCTTAATGACGGCAAAGTGGTGGTGGTGGCGGGTTTCCAGGGCGTTGATGAAGATAACAACATTACCACCCTGGGACGTGGTGGTTCAGATACGACTGCGGTTGCTTTGGCTGCGGCACTCAAAGCCGATGAATGCCATATCTATACCGATGTCGATGGCGTTTATACCACGGATCCCAGAGTAGAACCCAAAGCCCGTCGCCTGGATCGCATCACTTTTGAAGAAATGCTGGAAATGGCCAGCTTAGGCTCAAAAGTCTTGCAAATTCGCTCCGTGGAATTTGCCGGCAAATACAACGTTGCGTTACGCGTATTATCATCATTTACAGAAGGGTGTGGCACACTCATTACTTACGAGGAATCATCTGTGGAAAGTGCTTTAATTTCTGGCATTGCCTTCAATCGGGACGAAGCAAAATTAACCATTTCCGGCGTACCGGATTTACCCGGTGTGGCGTTTAAAATCCTGGGGCCTATTGCCGATGCCAACATCGAAGTCGATATGATTATCCAAAATATCGCCGAGGATGCCACGACGGATTTTACCTTTACCGTGCATCGCAATGATTATTTGCGAGCCAAAGCATCACTGGAAAAAACCTGCATAGAATTGAATGCCAAAAAAGTGACGGGGGATGATGGCATTGTCAAAGTGTCAATCGTCGGTGTCGGTATGCGTTCACATGCCGGTATCGCCAGCACCATGTTTAAAACGCTGGCGGCAGAAGGCATTAATATCAGGATGATTTCTACGTCTGAGATCAAGATTTCCGTGGTGGTCGATGAAAAATACATGGAGCTTGCAGTACGGGCGTTACATGCGGCGTTTAAGTTAGATGAGGATAACGCTGCATAAATAGTGGTGTGTAGAGACGCAAGCAATGCGTCTCTACGGTATTTCATCTGTGACTCCATTCATGTGTATCAACTATAGCCAATGAAAGAAGCGCCATCCAACCCTCGTCTTATAGTACTCGATACCGAAACCACCGGTTTAAACCCACAAGAAGGCCATCGTGTCATAGAAATCGGTTGCGTGGAGCTGGTTAACCGACGCTTAACCGGCAAGCGTTTTCATGTTTACATCAATCCCGACCGCGTGATTGATGACGGCGCTATTGCCGTACACGGTATCACCAACGAATTTTTAACCGATAAGCCGCGCTTTCACGACATAGTTGATAATTTTCTTGCCTTTATAAAAGATGCGGAATTAGTCATCCACAATGCACCTTTTGACGTAGGTTTTATCAACCATGAGTTTGCCAGGCTTAAGCCAAGTCTAGGCATCGTCACTGAGTACAGTACGGTATTTGATACCTTGGCTTATGCCCGAAAAAAACACCCCGGCCAAAGAAATAGCCTGGATGCACTGTGCAAACGCTATAACATCGACAATAGCCACCGGGAGTTGCACGGGGCATTATTAGATGCGGAAATTCTGGCAGAGGTTTTTCTGCTGATGACCGGCGGGCAGATTTCTTTGCTCGATGAACCCCGCGCTGAAGACAATACCTCAAGCCAGCAACATACCGTAAAGCATCTTGCTGCTGATCGCCCACCGTTAACGGTTATCCGCTGTGGCGAACAGGAGTTGCAAGAACATCAACAACGATTAGAGGCTATTCAAAAAGCCAGTGGCCAGTGTTTGTGGACGCATTGAAATTTGGTGCATTAGTCAATCTCATAACTTCTAAAGATGTAATCATTCAGTCCCCCTCTTTGAAAAAGAGGGGTTAGGGGAGATTTTTTAAATAAATCCCCCTCAATCCCCCTTTTTCAAAGGGGGAAGTGAATACATACCTAAAGATTATACTTCCGCACCCGATAACGCAAAGTCTCCCGCGTAGTACCTAAAGCCCTGGCCGCTGCAACCAGATTATTCCCCGATTGCTCCAAGGCAGTTTTAATAATATAGCAGTCGATATCATCCAAAGCCATACTGCCATCTAACGGCAAGTAAATACTGTTTTCTGAGGACAGGCCATTTGTTGCTGGGTTATCTTCCTGTTTGGGTAAATTCAGCCATTGCTCAGGAAATATCTCCCCGTCAGCAAATAGCACACAGCGTTCAATAACATTACGCAGCTCCCTGACATTGCCTGGCCAATAGTGGGCTTTTAGTTTTTTCCATACCGTAGCTGGAATAGCTGACACGCGGCGACCTGCCTTAGCGTTGTATTCGGCAACAAACAACGGGATTAGCTCGTCCAAATCTTCTATCGCCTCGCGTAGCGGCGGCAACATCACCTTGAACACACCCAAGCGATGGTATAAGTCGGCGCGAAAACTGCCGGTTTGCGCCATTTTTTCCAAATCACGATTACTGGCAGCGATAATCTGCACATCTACCGCAACTTCCTTTTCCCCGCCTAAGCGACGGATTTTGTGATCTTCAATGGCTTTCAGCAACTTGGCTTGTAAATCCAATGGCATTTCGCCAATTTCATCCATAAACAAAGTGCCGCCATTTGCCTGTTCCAGCAATCCCCTGTGCCGCCCTGCCGCCCCTGTAAATGCTCCGGCTTCATGACCGAATAATTCCGATTCCAGCAATTCACGCGGTAATGCCGCACAATTGACTTCAATCATCGGCTGGCTGGCGCGTGGCCCGCCATAATGTAAGATACGTGCTATTAAACCTTTGCCGGTTCCGGTCTCGCCGCCAATAATTAAGGCGCTAAAAGGAACTGCTGTTAACTTGGACAGCAAATTTCGAACCGCTTGTGCCTGGGGGCTATGGCCAACATAAGCTTCCGGCGAGTAACGAATATGCCGCGTTTTAGTTTGCTCGCCGATACGGCGCTGAATAGTAGCCCCGCGTGCCGCACTGGCAACAATGAGATCCAGATGATCCAAATCGCAGGGTTTTTCAAGAAAATCATAAGCGCCCAGCCTTAATGCCCGAACCGAATCAGGCACACTTCCGTAACCGGTTAAAAACAGCCACTCTGCATAGTTAATATTATTTTTCATGGCTTCCATAAAATCCAGCGCATTGCCATCCGGTAGATTCATGTCGGAAATAATCAGTAACGGGCCAATTTTCTTTTTAATCAATAATTCTTTGGCCTCAGCCAGACTGGTAGCCCAGACCACTTCCCATCCCGAATTTTGATAATGCCGCGACAACTCTGCGCCTAACAATTTTTCGTCTTCAATAACCAGTAAGGTTTCTATCATTTGTTATAACTCCAAAAAATCAGGCATCAGGCAAAAGTAATAATACGCAGGCTCCATGCGACTGATTAGTCAATTTGATAGTGCCGCCCATATCCCTAACAAACCGTTGCACCATAGCCAAGCCCAACCCTGTACCGTGTGTGTGGCTGGTACGAAAAGGCCGAATACCATAATCAAGCATCTCCTGAGAAAAACCCGTGCCATTATCAGAGACTTGAATATGTAAGCCCAGATTATCCTTGTATGCCTTGATGGTAATGATGCTGCCCTGTGCTGGCCTAACATCGGCGGCATTTAAAATCAAATTTAACAAAATCTGGCGTATCTCACTTTCAGGCAGGTACACCGACAGCGGCTGGGGAATATCGGCCTCTATGTTAATGTGCTCGGCAATCTGGTAACGGGTCAAAATAACCAAATCACGTATCAATGCTGACAGATCAAAGATTGATGAACTTTCCGGCGTATGTCTACTTTGATCAAGCATACCATTAAGCAATCGGGTCAAACGTTTCAGCTCGGCATCAATCATCTGCATTCTTTCGCCCTGCCCCGGATCGTCGATTTCTCGGCGCAAATTACTGAAGGCCATTTGAATACCGGCCAGGGGATTGCGTATTTCATGTGCCAATTCGGCGGCAACTTCCCCTATCGCGGCCAGGCGTTCGGCTCTGGCCAAACTATGTTGCTGCTCCAGCAACGCCTGGGTGGCTAACCTGACTTCCCGCTGCAAGGATTGTGCATGGCGGCGATTGGCCTCTTCCAGTTCGGTAAGATGGGTGACCATGTGGTTGTAGCTGTCAAACACCGGCAACAATAAAGGGTCAAGATGGTGCGTGGCTATCGGTGTATAGTCTTCTTCAGTCAACCTTTCCAATAGCCGCCGTAAATCGTTAAGCGGGTGCAGGATTCTAAAATACAGAAACAACATTGCACCCAGCAATATCAACACAAACACCAACAGGGCAATATACAGTTCGGTTTGGGTTTCGAGATTGATGTCTTCCAGCATTTGTTCACGTTGCAAACCTTCTTTATCCAAGGTTTCACTCATCGCGCTCAGCACGGCAGATAAGCGTTGATGTTTTTCATGGCTTTCAAGTGAATCGATATCGCCCAGCATGGCTTCTATTTTCTGCAAGTTTTCCCGTGTCGTTGCCGATAAATGGCGTTGATCGGTCATCAACTCATCCATTTGCTGCATAGTCTTGCTTAAACCGACAGGTGGCACACTGCTATCAGATTCGGTCAGATAATCAAACACCGATTGCTGTAAACCCACGGAAACATTCTGTACGCGATGCGAGTAATTAACATACGATACCACCGTTTGAAAATGGTGGATATTACGCCAAATCATGCCACCCAGAATACCTAGCGCCAACACTAACAACCCAAGAAAAACCAGGCCACGGCGTTGAGCGGGACGGTAAAAAATAGGTTGCATGACATCTCCAAAAGAATATTTAAAGCGTCGAACTTGTCTTTTTCGTGGGCAAATTTTACAGTGCAAAAGCTAAACTGATGTTACGCATTGTCCACGAAAAACACAAAAGACACGAAATAGCATAGTCGGATATGTGTATCAAAGCTACCAAAGCTATGGATTCCGCAAGCTTCATCCAGGCTACTCGCTTTAATTAAAATCAGGATCCTGAAACTCATCATGTTGATGGGCATGATCCTTATCAAAAAAGCGACCCAAGACAAAGTAAGCCACAATCGCTGTTAATACCGCTGGCATAAAGCTGGTCACCGGAACCATGACAGCTGTATAAAGCATCAGGGCAATATGAAATTTATTCATCGCCAACACTTCTTTGATTTCTTTTAGTTTGACCATACCAGAGGCAACATACAATAAAATCCCACCAATGCAAGCCATAGGCACTTGCTCTAAATAAGTCGCCAAAAATGCGGCTAACAGGAGTTTAAAAGTAAATTTCGCAATACCTGCCAACGGTGAAATAGCACCTAAGCGAATATTGACAGAGGTACGCGCCAAAGCGCCAGTATGCGGAAAACCGTTGAATAAAGGAGTCATAAAGTTGACCATGCCCTGTCCCCACAATTCTTTGTTGGGATTGAAAGGCTGTCCGGTGTTATTGGCCATTTTATCGGCCATACGCGAACACAATAAGCTTTCAATGGCCGCCACAATATAAATGGCTGAAGCGTAATAAATTAAATCAAACACCACCTGACCTGTAAAAGCGAAATCTAACTGCGGCGGGGTAATAACACCAAAATCGGTCGGAATACTGCCGTATTTGTCTTTGATTAAAATAATGCCTTTACCTGCCCAAAATGTTTTAGCGGCAATAAAACCAAAGCCTAAAGCCACCAATGGCCCTGGAATAAACGGCGAAATCTTAATAAATATCTTGCACATGGCAAAGGTAATCAATGCGATGGCAACTGCATAAATATTGGCTACGGCAAATTTATCAAGCACAAACTTAACCTGATTGACAATGCCGTAAGCCACTTTTTCGGTGGAGCCCATAATCTCACCCACTTGCGAAAAGGCAATCACAAACGCGATACCAATGGTGAAACCCACCACAATCGAATGGGGTACTTTCTCAACTATCTTACCGAAATGAAACAGACCCGACAGCATCAAGAAGAATGCCGCAACAAAAGATACCAGCACCAAAAAGCGGTGGTCGTAAGTGGCCATTAAACCGGCAATAACCGGAATAAATGCAGCTGTCGGCCCATAAACCTGGTATTTGGAACCACCAAATAATGCGCCGATTAAACCGGCTACTGCACCCCCGACAATGCCTTGTTCAGGGCGCAAGCCCGAAGCCATAGCAAAGCCCATTGCCAACGGAATCGCCACCATAGCGACCACCAGCCCTGCCATCAGGTCTTTAAAAATATTTTGGGCGATATTGCCGGTCATTAAGTCTTCATAACGCCCATCAATGGGATTCATAAAGTACTTTAACCTACGGAGCTTACTGTTTTTCATAGTATTTTGCCTGTGTGATTATTGGATAAAAAACGGGTTAAACCCAAAAATCAAGCAATAATTACACCAATAAAATAACTAATTGATTAATAATAACTATAACTGAAACAAACTGTATTCATAACTATATCGGATAAGATAATCGGTTCATAACAACCACTTGCTGGTTGATTTGAACCATGTAATCCACCACAAATGGTTTAATGCAACCATTTGTGGTTATTGCCAACCAAACCATCTCGGAGCATGTTTTAGTTGTACGATTTAAGCTCCCAATACTAAGGCTTTACTTCTCTATACCGTAATTGCCTGGCTGCTAACGGATGTTCTGAGTAAGGCAAATGACTATCCAACCCCGAAAATTCGCATGAACCGCCACGCGCTTCATAGTCGTGTTGAAAGTCATGAAAAAATTCCATGACGGTATGATCAATCAACGTGGTGCGATTTAGCAGGAACACCACCGACTTACCGTTTTCCAGTTTGGCCAGCGCATTTTTTAATGACAAAAAATTAGAGAAAATAACCGCATCTTTGATTTCAACCACATAAGCATCAGCATCGGTTGAATCAATATTAAAATGAATTTTATACAAATTCTCAAACTTAATTCCGCGTGCCAGATGAATTGCAAATTTGGCAACAACACCCATTGCAACACCAATCAATAAATCGGTTGCAATAACACCGACAATGGTAATCACAAACAAAAATAACTGTTCGATGCCTATGCCCATCACTTTGGCAAACGCTTGCGGTGATGCCAGGCGAAATCCGGTAAACACCAACAGCGCCGCCAAGGAGGCTAGTGGAATACTATGAATAAGACGGGGAAACAGCACAACAAACAACAACAATAAAGCGCCGTGGAAAAAATTGGCCCAGCTGGTTTTCGCGCCATTATTTACATTAGCAGAGCTACGGACAATCTCGGCAATCATCGGTAAGCCGCCTATTAAGCCACACAGTAAATTGCCTGCGCCAACAGCGGTTAAATCTTTATCGAGGTTGGAATGACGTTTGCACGGATCAAGCTTATCAACCGCCATAGCACTGAGCAGACTTTCCAGGCTACCCACTAAACCAATGGCCACTACCGCTTCCCAAAATTCCAGCGATGCTATCTTGGAAAAGTCAGGAAAATAAAAACTGGACATAAAATTGTTAGAAATAGCGACTAGAAATTTCGGCCCAATGGTGGCTTCGTGATGTGGCAAAAAACCAGCATCGGGTAAAAACAAATACAGATGCTGGTGTTCCAGATCAAAGTAACTGGCCAGGCCGATACCTGCCAAAACGACGATCAGCGGTGCAGGAATCATTTTTAGCACGGGGTTTTTAATCAATGACCAGACAATTAAAATCGCCAGCCCAGTAAAACCAATAATGGCAATCTCAGGGTTCAGATTCATCAGACTGTGTGGAATTTGTTCAATAGTAGAGATAAGACTGCCTTTATCGGGGGTCACGCCCAATACCACATGGATTTGTTTGGCCATAATGATAATACCAATCGCCGCCAACATGCCGTGTATCACAGACGCAGGAAAAAACGAGCTTAACCGCCCCGCTTTAAAGATACCCATGCCTATTTGCAACAGACTGGCTACGACGATGGCCGCCAAGGTATAACGATACCCTGCCATTGCATCGCCTTCGCCTAACGCTTGCACGGCATCTAACACCACAACAATCAGACCCGCCGCAGGGCCGTTAATAGTGATATATGAGCCACTAAGACGCGAAACCACCAATCCACCCACTATGGCGGTAATAATGCCAGCCGAGGGCGGAAAGCCCGATGCCATCGAAATACCAAGACATAACGGTAGCGCAATCAAAAAAACCAGAAAACCAGACAGTAAATCACTGCGCCAGTTTTCTTTTAAACCAGCCAGTCCGGTCTTTGGTATCTCAGTCGAAATAGCCTTATTCATAAATTCTCACTTACATGGATAAAAATTACGTATGTATTCACTTCCCCCTTTGAAAAAGGGGGAGAGTTTACGAGGGGTGGAGGGGGATTTATTTAAAAAATCTCCCCTAACCCCTCTTTTTCAAGAGGGGGACTGAATGATTACAAAATTACTTATATCCATTAGTTAAGCGATAACTGTGCCAAGTTTTTAAATAAATAACAACGCGCTGATTTATAGCTACAAATACACAGTGTCGTTTTATTTCTTGCTAGCTAAAACATAATTACCGGTTCAAAAAAACCATCGTATGGTTGTTTTGCACCATTTGATTGAATCCTCTGGCTGATGCAGCGTTTCGCTTCCTTAACTTCCCCGCCTATATACCCCACTGCCATTAAGTTAAGAACACGCCCCTTCTCCAAAGTGAGAAGGCTGGGATGAGGGGAATTTAAATTGTTGATTTTATTCTCCTCACCCCAACCCTCTCCAGCAGGAGAGGGAGATTTCTTGCTTAACTTAATGGTAGTGCGCCTATATACCCACATAGCACAGCGTAGATGGTTGAATTAAACCAATCCAGTGGGGCAATTCAACCATCCTTAACTATTGTCACAATTAACATTTGTATTATCAATAAGATACAAATGGCACGATATGTGCTTTTTAACATTACAACACCCTGAGATTTTGTACTCGCTATTCAAGAACCAGCGTTTTCAACCCTCATATTATTACTTTCATATCATCAAGGCTGGAAACATCACGATGAAAAATCACACACACCCTGTT
>NZ_FUKJ01000362.1 GCF_900163745.1 Crenothrix polyspora | reverse complement strand
AACCGGGTGTACTGTTCATTGGTGCCAAAGATGACGGGACACCGTCACATGAAGCCATTACAGACGAGCTGCTCCGCAGTCTCGCCGATATGAAAGCTGACGGCAATATTTTGCCATTGCCGGTGCTGTCCGTTGAGAAAAGAAACTTAAAAGGCGCGGATATGGCGGTCATTACCGTGCTGCTGTCCGATATGCCGCCGGTGAAATATGAAGGCCGGATATGGATACGCACAGGGCCGCGTCGGGCTATTGCCAACGAGCAGGAAGAGCGTATTCTTACCGAAAAGAGACGCTATAAAAACCTCCCGTTTGATATTTATCCCATTCCCACGGCGAAATTATCAGATTTGTCCCGCCTGGTTTTTGAAAACGATTATTTGCCGACCGCCTTTGCCGCTGACATTCTTGAAGCCAACGGCAGGTCGTATGAAGAACGCCTGGCCTCGTGCAAAATGATTGTGTCGCCTTTGGAACCTACGCCTACCGTTTTAGGCTTATTGGCACTGGGCAAAAATCCACAAGACTTTCTGCCGGGGGCTTGTGTGCAGTTTCTTCGCATTGATGGCACGGAGCTGGCCGATCCGGTGATTGATGAGCAAAAAATAGGCGGCTCATTGGTTGAGATGCTGCGCAGGACGGAAGAAAAATTATCTGCCCATAATCGGCTGGCCATTGATATCGTTTCTGCCGCAACAGACACTAAATCGCTGGATTATCCACCTGCGGCTCTCCAGCAGATTTTATACAATGCCATTTTGCACCGCACTTATGAGAGCACCAATGCGCCGGTGCGCGTCTATTGGTTTAACGACCGAATTGAAATGACCAGCCCGGGCGGCCCCTATGGCAATGTCACCATAGAAAATTTTGGCCAGCCAGGCATCACGGATTATCGCAATCCCAACATAGCCGATGTCTTGAAAACCTATGGCTACATTCAGGCGTTTGGCCGGGGCATTGCCGTTGCAAAAAGGGAAATGGAAAAAAATGCTAATCCGCCGGTTGAGTTTCAGGTGACGCAAAGTGCTGTTTTGTGCATTTTAAGGAAAAAAGCATGAGCGTTCCCATTCTGACGTTTTTCAATAACAAAGGCGGCGTGGGCAAGACTTCGTTGATTTATCATCTGGCCTGGATGTTTGCCAGCCTGCATAAACGCGTTGTCGCCGTGGATCTGGATCCACAAGCCAACCTGACAGCGGCGTTTTTGGATGAAGATGTGATTGAAAGCCTTTGGAATAAGCGGGCAACCGGCTCAACCATCTACCATTGCGTTAAACCGCTCACCGGTGTCGGTGATATTGTCGAGCCTGTGTTGCAGAAGATTGCGACCGATCTTTATCTTGTACCGGGTGATGTTGATTTATCTACCTATGAAGAGGCGCTTTCCAATGAATGGCCGAGCAGTATGGGTGATAACAACCTTTACCGGCCGATGAGGATTCTCAGTTCTTTTTGGCAGGTCATGCAAATGGCGGCTCAAAAAGTGGAGGCGGATATTATTCTGGTGGATATTGGCCCTAATATGGGGGCGATTAACCGCTCGGTGTTAATTGCTACGGATTATGTGGTGATCCCGCTTGGGGCCGACCTGTTTTCCCTGCAAGGTCTTAAGAACCTTGGGCCGACTTTGATCAGCTGGCAAAATTTATGGAAAAAGCGGTTGGATAATTGGCATAACTGCGCAGAATGGGCAAGCTATACGGGTTTTCAATTACCCAAAGCCAAGATGCAGCCTATTGGCTATCTGTGCCAACAACACAGCGTTCGATTGGATCGCCCGGTAAAGGCTTATGACAAATGGGTGAACCGCATTCCTTCGGTTTATCGCGAATATGTACTCAAGGAATCAATAATCCCTGATATAAAACCACAAGATGACCCTTATTGTTTAGCGACCATCAAACATTTTAGGAGCCTTATTCCGATGGGGCAGGAGCACCGCAAGCCCATTTTCAACCTGACTTCCGCCGATGGCGCTATCGGCAGCCATGCCAATGCGGTTCAGGATGCCAAAAAGGATTTTAAATCGCTGGCTGAAATTATTGCGGGCAAAATTGATTTGCCGTTATGAACCATGATGATCTGATCAAGTTATTGAGCGCCCACGAGGACGGATGTTGAATTCAAGGAAGCTCAACAGGCGGTACCCAAGAGTGCTTATGAAACGGTATCGGCCTTTTCGAATACGTCCGGTGGCCATTTGGTTTTCGGCGTTAAAAAGGATGGTGCAGGTTTTGAGGTTGTGGGTATCCTGGATATGGATAAGGTGCAAAACGAGTTTTTCTCTACGTTACGGCAAAGAGAAAAAATCAGCCTGGTTATTAACGTCAAGGAATATCTCCGCAATGTCGATGGCAAGGACATCCTCATTTTCCATGTGCCTGAAGCCTCAAGAACTGAGAAACCGGTTTATTTGAATGGTAATATTCGTAGAACGTTTATCCGTACCGGTGGCGCTGATGTTAAATGCAGTGAAGGCGAGTTGAGGCGCTTGCTGCGCGATGCCGATCATGAACGTTACGATAATACGCCGCTGCCGGAATTTAAGGTGGACACGGTGTTTGATAATGAAACCGTTGCCTGGTATCGCCAACAATTTGAGCGCTGTAATCCCGAACACCAAAAATCAGGGACGCATCTGGATTTTTTGTATGACTGGAATTTTTTGCTGGCAGGTGAACAAGGCTTGGTGCCGACACGGGCGGCGGTGTTGCTGTTTGGTATAGACCGTTGTGTGCGCCAGGTTCTGCCGCGTCCGGTGCTGGATTATCAGCGTATTGATACCCCTTTTGATCTGTGGTCGTCGGATGAACGCTGGCATGACCGTTTAATATTTGAGGAGAATATCTTCAAGACCTGGCGCGGTTTGGTGGCCAAGTACATGCGCATTGCCGAGCATCCGTTCTCACTTGACCCTGCCACGCTGCGTCGCAATGACGATCCGCCGGATTATATGTCTTTTCGAGAAGCGGCCATTAATTTGTTGATTCATCAGGATTACGGTGACCACACCCGCAAACCGGTCATCAAGTTTTTTACGGATCGCACTGTTTTCTGGAATCCTGGTGATGCTTTACAGGTT
>NZ_FUKJ01000348.1 GCF_900163745.1 Crenothrix polyspora | reverse complement strand
CCCCACTGCAATCTGGGCCAGAATTCTCACTTTAAAACTGACCGGCTTGTAATCATCCACCAGACCAATACACACCAATATTGTGGCAGAAAAAATATAAGCCGATTTATTGGGCAGATTAATATCATGAATAAACAGCGTGACCAGTATCGCCAGATAGACCGCCAGCCCGCCGGTCAGTGGGGTCGGGTCGGCATGGTGTTTTCTATGCCCAGGATGATCCATCAACCCCGTTTTAAACGCCAGTGGATTTAAAATGACAACAAGAAAAAATGTTGCAGCAAAAGCGGTTAAAAAGAAACTGATATGCATAAATTACTCGTTTGGTGAGGGTCAATGTTTTCTGCTTTTGTAATCATATTGGTAGGTATACCGATATGCACCATAAGCGGACGAGGTTTTGACTATGCCATTAAACACAATACCTTTTGTACGCACACCGCCCTGAATGAGGCGTTTGTTTGCCTGTTCGATCTCGCGCATAGGGTGTACACCGGCTCTGACAACCATCAGTGTTGCCCCCACAAGACGACCAATAATAGCCGCATCGGTAACCGCTAAAATAGGCGGTGCATCTATAATGACGTAGTCATATTGCTTCCTGATCGTTTCCAGTAGTGCGGCAAAGCGATTGTGTAATAATATTTCTGAAGGATTGGGCGGCGTTGCTCCAGTGGCAATAAAATCGATATTGGCACTGGGTATTTTATGAATGATTTCAGGCAGGGTAATGGTTTGTGACACCAGCTCAGACAAACCATTTTCCCGGCGCACACCCAGCTCTTTATGCAGATAACCGCGCCGTAAATCGCCATCGATCAATAATATTTTTTTGCCCGCGTTAGCCAATACAATAGAAAGATTCAGTGCAATAAAACTTTTACCGACACTAGGCGATGGACCGGTAATCATAATGGTATTGTTTTGTGCCTCTAAAAACGCAAAATGCAAAGAGGTTCGTAAACTGCGCAAGCTCTCAATGGCAAGATCCTCAGGGCTGTCTACCGCCAGCAAGATGGGGCGATACGATTGCGATGCATCTTTGGTCTTAAATTGTTTACGCATATTTTTTTGAGCCTCACTAAAGGGCACTGTGGCATAAACGGGAATATGCAGCTGTTTTTCAATGAGATCAGGATCTTCTACGCCGCGTTGCATCGATTTTCTAATTAACGCAATAGCAATGCCCAGGATTAAACCCAGGATAAAAGCAATGGCAATAATCAAGGCTTTTTTCGGTTTTATCGGTGTGGTCGGCAACACCGCATAATCGATAATCCTGACATCACCGACCGTGCCCGCCTTGGCAACCTTTATGGTTTGTGCGTTATTCAATAATGCCGTATACAATTCAGTATTGACCTGTACGTCCCGTGACAACCGCAAGATCACTTTTTGCGTTTCCGGCAATGTCTCTATTTTTTTCTCATGACCGATCATCTGTTCCTGCAAGCGTGCGATTTGCTTGTCCAGTGCCAACACAGACGGGTGCGTTATGGTAAAACGCTGGCGCAGTTCATCGCGCTTTTGTTGCAACAGAGTGGTCTGGGTTTGTAGCTCCACTACGCCTTGTAACACGCCCTGGGTTTCCTGTTCCAGATCAAGTGAGCCTTTGCTCGTTCTAAAGTCATTTAACGCAGCGGTTGATATTTCCAGCTGCTCTTTTAACTTAGGGATCTGCTGCTGGAGAAAATCCAGGGTTTTTTGCGCTTCTGCAGATTTATCATCCACATTCTGCTGCACGTAAATATTGGCAATTTCATTCAGCGTCCTGACCGCTAATTCAGGGCTGCTCGATTCTGTGGTTAATTCCAGAATACCCGAAGCCTTACCTTTCTCGGTAACGGTAATGACGGACTTTAAGGCATCGATTGCACGGATATCTGATTGGCGAACCAACTCAAATTGTGTACCTGGACGGGCTTTTAACATTGACACAAACAGTGTGACCGGCTCTTTTTCATCCGGTATTTTCTTTTGGGTGAGTTTATTGACCTGTCCTTCAAGCACCAAAGCCTCACCCTTTAACAGCTGAAAATAACCGTGTTTATCGGCAACAAGAGTCATCGTTTTGCCTTGCCAGTTGGCCGGCACACTAAAATTATCAACGTGAATATCTTCACCGCCCCACGCATATTGGTCTTGCCCAAATAAAGGCGCAGCAAATTCCTGGGTAGCACTGCTTTTAAAACGCCGTGCCATGGCAGCACCAATCAAAGGAAAGTACTTAGGGTGGGCAAGCGTATTTAATTTCAGGTTTGCAGCAGTTTCTCCCAGTATCATGCGCGATTTGATCAGCTCAATTTCTGCCAGAATCGGTTTTTTGCTTTCCATTAAATCAGTCATCTCGCCCAGGCCTTCAAGCAGCGATGATTTTGATTGCTCTTGTATTTGCAGCATGGCATCGGTTTTGTAGATAGGGGGATCTATAAAGGCTTTAGCCATACCTATGAATAACACGACAGCAGTTGCCGTAATAATCAACCATTTGTTGTCCAGCAAGGTACCCAATAAATCAGCCAAATCGATTTCATCGTCTTCTTGATGGGATAAATCGTTGGCGGAATTTTGGGGATTGTCGTTAGTGTTGTTTAACATCAGTAGCCAGTAATAATTAACAATAAATTTTGAATTATCATTGTAATTGCATATCCACGATTTTATATAGATTAATAGTTACGTTTTTTAGCTAAAAACTGCACTGTA
>NZ_FUKJ01000380.1 GCF_900163745.1 Crenothrix polyspora | reverse complement strand
ACATATTACCCTGGCCTGGGGACGGGATTACTCGGATGTGACCCCGTTAAAAGGCATCGCATTTGGTGGCGGCCAGCACACGCTGTCGGTATCGGTTGATGTGTTGCGCTTGCCGTTTGTTTATGAGCGGCGCTTGCGTCCCCGTTGAGACACAATACTACACATTTAAGGAGAAACAATGAGTCATATTCATCTTATCGGCGGCGAAAAAGGCGGCGTAGGAAAATCGGTGCTGGCCCGCGTGCTGGCTCAATTTATGATAGATCATAAAATACCGTTTATGGGTTTTGATACCGACCGTTCGCATGGTTCATTACTGCGTTTTTATGCCGACTACGCCTCGCCCAGCCTTATTGACAATTACCAAAGCCTGGATGCCATCGTTGAGACGGCTTTGGCAAACCCTGAACAGCGCATTCTGGTTGATCTGGCCGCACAAAGCCATCAGCCGTTGGCAAAGTGGCTAGAAGAATCTGGCGTACTGGAATTGGCCGATGAACTCAATATTCATCTAAGCTACTGGAATGTGATGGATTCCGGCCAGGATTGCGTTAATTTGCTGGACAAACTGCTCGATCAATATGGCGCACGCCTAAATTATATACTGGTACAAAATCAGCTGCGTGATGACAGCTTTACGCTGTTAGAAGCGTCAGGCGTTAAGGAGCGGGCTTTGGCGTTGAAGGCCAAAGTGATAACCCTAAAGCGCCTGCACCCTGCCACCATGACCAAAATTGACGGCAACAGCGCCAGTTTTTGGGCAGCCAAAAACAAGGAAGCTGACAGCCTCAACGGCTTGGGATTACTGGAGCGGCAACGACTAAAGCTATGGCTGAAACACGCGTATAGCCAGATTCAACTGGTGGGTCTTTGATGCCTTCGAGCACGAAGTTTATAGCACTAATCACCGGCACATCCCCATGAAGTTACGCGTACTGTGTGATCTGCATTTCCAGGTAGACGCGGCAACGGCATTGATTTTAATGCTGCGGCCTTTAAGTGGCGCACAACAAAGGATTACCAAATCCAGTTACATTGTTGAGCCTGATATCAAAGTAACCGAAAGCAAAGACAGCTATGGTAATTTCCGTCAACGCCTGGTTGCACCTGCTGGAAAATTTAGTGTGCGTACCTGTGCCGAGGTCATCACGACCGAAGCTATTGATAGTGCCCCAGGTGCTAATTTTGTTGAAATCCAGAATCTCCCCAACCCGATTCTGCCTTTTCTGTTACCCAGCCGCTATTGCGAATCGGATCGGTTTGGCGATCTTGCCAGAGAAATAGTGGCCGATGTGCTGCCAGGTTACGATCAAGTCAGTAAAATTACCGACTGGGTGCGCCATTCCGTACAATACATTCCAGGTTCCAGCGACGCGCCGCTATCGGCGGTTGAAGTGCATCAGCGTGGCTATGGTGTCTGCCGGGATCTTGCCCAGTTAGGCATCACATTATGCCGCAGTATCAGCATACCGGCACGGCTGGTGGTGGGTTATTTGTACCAGCTTGAACCCATGGATATGCACGCCTGGTTTGAAGCTTACATCGGTCGTCGCTGGTATACTTTCGATCCCACCCAGAGCGATTTACGGGGCGGTCGGGTCATTATTGCCTTTGGGCGCGATGCGGCGGATGTTTCTATATTTCATCAGTTTGGCTTAGGTTGTATACTGAACACTATGGATGTCCAGGTTAACTTACTGACGGACAACCTGTAAATGCACTTGCAAATACTGTTTAGAAAAGCATTTTTATTGAAAAATATCAGTGTATTTATGGATAAGAAAAATCAGGTGGGATAGAATGTTAACTGTTTTTGCTAAACTTTTTTAAATAATGACTTATTGTATTGCGGCTTCTATAGACGAAGGGCTTATTCTGGTTTCTGATTCAAGAACCAATGCGGGCATTGATAATGTCAGCACGCATGGGAAAATGCATGCGTTTGATACACACAATGACCGAAAAATTGTCCTGCTCTGCGCGGGTAATCTTGCTACCACCCAGGCCGTTTTAGAACAATTGCACCGCGATAAAATAAAAGGTGCGGGCATTAATTTTAATACGGTGGAATGTCTGTCTGAAGCGGCGGAGTATCTGGGTCATATCAGTGTTGAAAAGCAAAACCAGCATAAAAATACCGAAGGGCAGTCTGCATTTAATGCCTCCGCTACCTTTATATTGGCAGGCCAAATTGGTAATGAACCACACGGCGCGTATATGGTGTATGCCGAAGGCAACTATATCACCACCTCAGCCAACACGACGTTTTTGCAAATTGGTGAAAGCAAATACGGCAAGCCCATCCTGGACCGGTTTCTTAAACTGGACACTTCCATAGACGAAGCGGCACGATGCTGTCTGGTGTCAATGGACTCCACCATCCGCAGTAATGCCAGTGTCGGGCCGCCGGTAGAAATGCTGATTTACCGTACCAACAGCTTTAGTCTGGCCGATTATTATTGTTTCGACGACGATAACGATTACATGCTACAACTGCGCCGAAGTTGGGAAAATAAGCTACGCGAAGCGATTGGCGCATTGCCGCCATTAGAACCATCGTTTACCAAGCGGATGCGTGTTAACTTATAAAATACGTATTGGAAAAACTTGCTTCCATGTATGTGTTCACCTCCCCCTTTGAAAAAGGGGGATTGAGGGGGATTTATTTTAAAAATCTCCCCTAACCCCTCTTTTTCAAAGAGGGGGACTGAACGGTTACGCTTCCATCACTCGCACCCTTAGTGCTTTACTGGAGGTAGAGTCGTCAGTCTGAACGCAATATGCCAGGTGGTGGTCTCTTCCTAGACGACAGGTACTGAACTGCCAGTTTTTCCCGTCATCCTGAAAGTTGGGCGAGTAATGAAGCTGCCAGTTCTGATGGGTATCTTGAACAAAAGAAAATTGTTGTAAGGGCAGGCTTAGTCCCATGCCCCGCGCCTTGATATACGCTTCCTTCAATGTCCAGTAGCTGAAAAAGCGTTGTATCTGTATGTCTCGATGCGGTGCGGATAACACATTTTCTGCTTCCAGTGACGAAAACGCAGAGCGGCATAACAAGGGCAACTCACTCAGGTATCTATGTTGTTCAACATCTATCCCCACTGCCCTGTTATGGGCAACGGCACAAGCAACCCTGCCGTGGGTATGGGAAAGGTTGAATTGCAGCCAGCCGTAACTGAGATTGGCAATAGCCGGTTTACCATAGGCATTACTGACAAACTGCCAATCTTTTTTGGAAACGGCAGCGTAGCGACTTAACACCTGCCGTAAAAATACGTGTGCTGCAACATACAAATCCCTATCTTTCTTGAACTTGAATGACTGTGCCCGCTGTTGCTCAGCGCTATCAAGAATTTTTTCATCGGTTTCTTTGGCAAGCTCAGGCCGCAGTAGATGGATATGAACTTCATCCGTTGCCAATGACAGCATCAGTGTGTGACAGCTCCCCGTCTTTTGTACAAACCAAACAACAGAAACACTGCATTGGCCAGAGCTACGCTGTAGACCAAGGCAATGACGATACCTTCCAACTGGGCAGCAAGCAGGCTAATGCTAGGGCCTTCTGAACCAAACATGACAACACACAGGGTTCCCCAGACACCGCCCAGCCCATGTATGGCAACCATATAAGCGGTTCGGACTTGCCATGCCTGGTGCAGGACATATTTTCGCAACAGGCTAAAGCCGATATTATGGATAATACCGGCAATGGCTCCAACTAGCACAGCTTCGAGCAAGGACAATGTGGGTGCCGAAGCCGCCACCGCCACCAATCCCGTGACACAGCCGCCCAATGCCCGCGTCATTTGCCCTTTGTCGATACGGGAATAACGGTAATGCAAAAAAGCTGCGATCCCCCCTGCCGATGCGGCCAGCCCTACAT
>NZ_FUKJ01000361.1 GCF_900163745.1 Crenothrix polyspora | reverse complement strand
ATGCATCTACTGGAAATGTTTATATTATTTTTCCGGTATATTCTTTGTTGGAAATCACCTAACGTGCCCAATTCCGTTATCTCTCCTTTATCATGTATATGTCTTCACCCTCATGGACGCTTGAGCTTGACGGTGTCTTTTCAAGAATAGGAAGAATTGAAGCGATTGACGACGCTATTCCTCCAGATTTTTAAAAAGTCTGCTTTTTATGTCGAACTGATGTTAATTAAGGACCACTATAAACTTCAACGTTAACAGCAATTGAACCAGAATTATCCGCGCTGTTTGCATCCCAAGCATAAAGCCTTAACGTTCCACCACCGCTTTTAACAATGGATTGTTCCATCCGTGTACCGATTGGGAAGAAAGTCAGCCCGTTATCTAAACTGCCAACCAGGGTGCCAAATAGAAAAGAAAAATTTGTAAGTGGCTTGGTAAAATTGCCAAAATTTCCACCAAAAGGATTTCCTAGGCCGTTGGCGTTGCCTGTCCTGGTGCCTGAGCCGAGTGACCATGTGTCTTGTTTATCAGCGCTAATAACCAAAAGTTTTCCAGGTGTTACTGTAATTCCGGTATTTAAACCAACTCCTCCAGAAACGCTGTTTACGTTAGCATTTACGTTAAACGTAGTTGCATAAGCACCTGTGGCAAAGCTGCCAATAAAAAGCATGGTTGCCAACCGCCAAAATTTTAATTGCTTGTTCATAGGTATTACCTCAGTTTTTGCCAAAAAAAACACTGACATATCTTCATAAAGACATGGCTATCAGGATGATGATTTTTTGCCTTAGCTCTCTATATTCCCAAAAATTAGCGGAACAAGAAATTGAAGACAGGCTCAGTCTAAAAACGCGGCACTGTTTGCCGCACCACACTTTCCAGCGCTTTGTTATATAGGCGCTACCTTGTATCGTGAGATTTGAAACTTTCATTCGCGGGTCGTCCGTTACTGCAAATTTCTGGAGCACATTACAGTATGAGAATTATCCTGCACTGTCAGGTTTAAATCGTTGGCATTGAATTTTCTCGCTTGCCAGCGAAAAATGTGAGCACCTGGACCAATATTTTTAAACGGGCAGGTGCTATTAACATCTTCGAAACTCACGTCATCAACACCAAAATTGTTATCAAATTCAAGCGTGCGTTCACAGGCACCATCAACAGCAGGATTTGCGCTATCGACCGAAAGGGTAAACCGGTATTGGTGGTCGAAAGAGTTGGCAGGGGCGGGATTTGATCCGTCCGCACTGCCTGTGACGATACAGTGCCAGGTTTGGCCAGGCGGAATAACGACTACGCTGTTTGATAACGTCGTCCATGAGCCAGCGTTCTGGACGATAATATTGGCGGTTGTTTTTGCACCTTCCACGCCTTCAGCTGATGCCTTGAACGAAATCAGCGCTAGACAGACTGGCAATGCAATCAATACAGGTAATATTTTTGCTTTCATGAAAATGTCCTCGTTAAGTTTTGCTATCTGTTACTGGAAAACCTTTTTAACTTAGAATCTTTGTAGTACATCACTAACGGAAATCTGAATAGTTACACTAATGCAGTACTCCAGAGAATTCATCCCCAGATGCCGGTTTTGGAACCTGGGCTGGGGAGAAAATAGCTCCACCGCTCACTCCACTGTCCTGGAATGTCTTGCACAGGCTATTCTGTGGGCTAAGTTTCGTTAGCGTAGTCTCCAAGCCACGTCCCCTGGCGAGGATAGCATCCCACTCGTTCCGGCCAAAACAGTTCCACGTCTCTGGTGTCGCGCTTTTTTCAGCCGATGTACAGTCCAATGTCACTTCTTTGCAGAAGATTTCGTGGGCATCATTGGGAGCGGTAGTTGCCCTGATGCTGTGGGTTCTCAGGCCCAGATGGACTCCGGTGACCGAGAGGGGGGATATCGCTCTGACGATCGTTCCCGTGACGGTGGCAATCGTCTTGTACCCGCACACCCCCACATGTTTGCCG
>NZ_FUKJ01000355.1 GCF_900163745.1 Crenothrix polyspora | reverse complement strand
CTGAGTGTCGGCGTAATGGCCGAAACTATATCAAAGAAACAATACAAGTCTCTTGAGAAAAACCTGGGCACACAATACAAAGTTGCCAAGGTAAGATGCAAAAAACTTAAAGGTCACGCCAGAAACATTTGCATCACGAACATAAAAGCTAAAAAGAGCATTGTCAAAGCCCAGCTTGATGACTCGTATAACCCTAGCGCCAAGACCTGGTATGAAGAGCGCATCGCCAAAGCCGAAGCCAGTTATGCAGTAGCCGTTCAGCGGTGCGATAGCAAATCCGGCAACGATCAGGATGTCTGTATCAAGGAAGCAAAAGCCGCCAAAATTCAGGAAGAAGCCTATGCGAAGGCACAGTTAAAAACCTCAAAAGCCGACGCGGTAGCGATCGAAAAATCGTCTGATGCACGTAAGGATGCAGAAACAGATACGCGCGAGGCCAATTATGCTGTCGCCAAACAGAAGTGCGAAGCCCTGGACGGCGATGCCGAAGACCAGTGCATAAACCGTGCAAAGACTCAATTCGGGCTCTAAACAAGCCACGAAACAAATAAATTTTTCCTGGATACACCAAGGAAAATTTATTTCACATGTTCTGCCTTGTTTGTTGTTGGTCAGTGCGTGGATTTTTTTACTATGGGTAAATACCAAGGACATTACTAACATGAAACCGTCTAAAAGCCAGACCGCCACAGCCAACGCAGCAATACTATCGGATATCCAGACCCTGCGTAAACGCGCTCGCAAAAATATCGAAGAAGGAGCAGTGACCAAAGGCTACGGGGCTGATCGCAAAGAAGTGATTAGGTTGCTGAATGAAGCACTTGCCACTGAATTAGTCTGCGTATTGCGCTACAAACGCCATTATTTTATGGCTAAAGGTATCCATTCAGATTCAGTTAAAGCAGAATTTTTAGTACACGCTAATGAAGAAATGGCGCATGCAGATCGGCTGGCAAAACGCATAACCGAATTGGGCGGTGAACCCAATTTTTCCCCAGATGGCCTAAGTGATCGTAGCCATGCCGAATACGTGGAAGGCAATACGCTGCATTCGATGATTAAAGAAAACCTGATTGCCGAGCGCATCGCCATCGAAAGCTATCGCGAAATGATTATCTATCTGGGTGAGCATGATCCCACGACGCAACGTATGCTCAAGGAGATCCTGACTGTCGAGGAAGAACATGCCGAAGATATGGCATCGCTGTTAGCAAGTATGAAGCCTTAAAGCAAACAGGCTGGAGATTAACATGAAACGATTTCTGATTGCAGCGGCATTAGCCGTCGTTGTCACCACCTTCAACACTGGGGCACTTGCCGACAATGTTGGCCAGCCTGGTTTTTACGGTCGGATTAATATTGGAGGTTATCGGCAGCCGCGAGTGCTTTATCGTCAACCGATAGCCATTGGGCGTGTACCGATGAACCGTGCCCCCATCTATCTGCGCGTACCTGCTGGCCACGCCAGGCAATGGAAAAAACGCTGCCGTGACTACAATGCCTGCGGTGAGCGAGTTTTCTTTGTGCAGAACAACTGGTACAAGCATGAGTACGGTCCCCGTTACCGCAAAAATAAACGTGGGAGCTGGAACAATGGCCAGTTCGAACGTAGAAGTGTTTATCGCGGAAAGCATAGAAACAACACGCAAGGCCGTGGCTATAACCACTAAGACATTCTGTACCGGCGATATGCTGTAGACAGCAAGCCATTACATAATCGCCCAATGAACAGCTCGTTTTTATAATTTATTAATTTTTTGTTCAACCATACTTATAATAAAGGTATAACCTAATGAATACACTGATTTTATATTTTTTTAGATTATTGATTGTTGCCTCTGTTGTTGTTTTCTTTGTGGGTTTATTTAAGAAAGAATGGCTGAGTTTTAAAGGTAAGCACCTGGATGCCATGTCGGCGGTAATAGTGGCCATCGTTTTGTTTATGGTGGGTTTTACCGGTGCAAGCAGTACATTTTATACGCCTGATGAAACCGTTGTTGCAGCGTCCAAGGTTGGGGTATCCCTCAGTGAAGCGGCCTATAGCAACGATACGTCAACAGCTGGGTGCCAACCTGGTACAAAATCCGGTAAATCCGGTGCCAGCAACGATGAAAAAACTGATGATGGCGTACATTATTCTGTTAGAACGCCGACCAATTATAAAGACACCATCGCGCATCCTCTACTGGTGGCCTATGCGCCAGCCGGAAAAAATCGTAGTCAGGCAGAAGAGTTTATGTATTTGACCAAGGAAGCGACAGCGGCCGGTTTTATTATTGCCTATGCGGATCATCGCCCTGTGTCTCCAGAAACGATTGTGCAACTGGCCGAAATACCCAAGTTTGTTGAACAAAAATGGTGTATCGATAAAAAAAGAATATTTATGACGGGTCATTCTGATGGCGGCACGATTGCTATGGGTATCGCCTTCTTTAACGGCACCAAACACATCCCAACCGCTATCGCACCTAGCGCCGTTGGTACTAGCGGCGAGGACTTTGAAGACCGTAACTGCGTTAAGCCTACGCCAATTATGCTGATGCACAGTAGCAAAGATAAGCTCTTTCCTAACTTTGGTAAACAGGCGATTGAATGGTGGGCAAAATGCAATAAATGTGACACCAAAGTCTATAATGCTAAAGATAGAAAAGCGCCCGCATCAGGTAACCTGGATTGGGAAAGCTATTATAAAGAAGAGCTCAAGCAAAAAGCCATGGATCTTAAAGCCGGTAATCCTTTACCCCATACCACACCGGTAGATGGCGCTGAGGGCTGTGTCGCTTACAGCGGCTGTAAAAACGGCGTACAAACCTGGTATTGTGAAGGCACAGGGCTTCATCCTGAATGGCCTGGTAAAAACAAGGACATTATTGATTTTTTCAAAGCTGTGCAGACGAATTAAGTACAGCGCGAAAACAGGTTTATAAAATGTAACGACTCAAAAAAGACTGGCGCTGCAATAGAATAAAACATGGATGACTCGGATTGATTGATATGTACGGATTAAACAAATAAAATCCATGTAAATCCGCTTAATCTGTGTTCTATTTTTCTAAGGCTGAGTCGTTACCATAAAATTAATGATTGATCTTCTGGGATGGTAGTGAAGGTTTCTCAAGTTAATAGTAGCCATCATTCATAATCCCCTTGACCTTTAAGTATCCAGAGAGGTTAACAGTTATCAGCCGCCCTTAGCCACCTGTTTGCCACCCAGCAAGGTGGCGAATATCATGCCACTGACTTAACGCAATATCATTAGGCATTGCCTTGTATTGAACAAATCCCCGCTCCGCACTATACCGTTGCCTTGAGAACACGCTCTATAGCATAACGGCTATCAACATCAGCACTATTGCACATCAATTATTTAAAACAGTTTATCTCCAATGTGCGTCAGCGCACCGACTCTAAAAAGCATTTCCAGTAAACTTTTTATCAGCTTGCACCATTACAGATTTTGGCAACCGAGTTGTATGCAGGCTCAAAACAATACGTAACCAAACCATACAAATATTTTAGCGGAGATGCGTCATGGGTAAATATTTCTTAGGCTGGCTGTTAGGTGTGCCGGTGATTGTTCTGGCCATTATTTATTTGATCTTTAATCATTAATTAATAGCTCAATTGTTGGGTAACACCCACAGCTATTTAAGCGAGACCGTAACTACAAAAATGCCCATCCAGGGATGGCATTTTTGAAACCATCGGATATTTAACATTATTCGATCTTAATTTTTTTGAAAAATAACCCCTCAGGGAGATTACTATGACAACACGATTATCGTTAATTATGCTTGCGTTAACGGGCAGTTTAATACTGACGACGGGAGCTATTCAAGCGGAACAGGGTGGTGCAATCTATTTGGGCGAAAATTCCGTATTGGAAAATACCCAGCGTAATGTCCGCGACAAAAATGACACCACATTAACCCCGGAAGATCAAAACACCTCTAAAAGGGATATTAGAATTACGACGCACATCCGTAAAATGCTGGTCAAAGATGCGTCGCTATCTGTCAATGCACAGAATGTAAAAATCATTAGCCGTAACGGGCGAGTGACCTTGCGAGGCCCTGTTGAAAGTAAAGCAGAAAGCAAGAAACTGAAAAAAATCGCCAAACGTACGCGCGGTGTCGTGCGGGTAAATAATCAACTTGAAATTATAGCGCCATAAAGGCCTTGGAGAATGTCATGACTAAAGCAGTTTTTTGTATTGCCAAAAATATTGATCAAGCAGAGATCATTGTTAATAACCTGAAAATAGCTGGTTTTTCAAACAATGATATATCGGTACTGTTTCCTGATAAATCCACCACCAAGGATTTTGCACATGAAAAGCACACTAAAGCACCCGAAGGTGCTGCTATTGGTGGGGCAGTCGGTATAAGCACGGGAGCAGTGCTCGGATGGTTAGCGGGGATTGGTAGTCTGGCTATCCCAGGTGTCGGCCCGTTTATTGCCGCAGGCCCTATTATGGCTGCATTAGGTGGTGCTGCATTAGGTGCTGCGACAGGTAGCTTGACGGGTGCGTTAATTGGTTTGGGTATTCCCGAATATGAAGCTAAACGCTATGAAGGAAAAATCAGGGGCGGCAGTGCTTTGATTTCTGTCCATACAGACAACAGCGACGCGCTTGA
>NZ_FUKJ01000040.1 GCF_900163745.1 Crenothrix polyspora | reverse complement strand
TTTTGGGAGCTTACCTGCAATCTGTATGCAAAGCGTCCTATTAGCTCCCCACTATTGTCCAGCACGCCGGTTGAGCAGACAAAGCAGATGCGTATAAAATGTTTTCTGAGTCTGCTGGGGTTGTTTATTATCGATATAGCGCCCGTGCCTGTTACCCCTGTGGTTGCTTTTGCTATTATTTTAAGCCGGCCAATGTGGTTTTATCGCATGGTAGCAATCAGCTACGGTAAAAATTGATATGTCTGCTTCTAACCTGCCAGCAGTATTTCTTTGACAGTGTACACATAAAATGGGATTCGCCGCGTTGGTTTAGTTCGTTACGTAAAGCCATGCTCAATCCCCATTCCAACCCGGTATGCCGTTTTGATTTTCACACGGGACTTATCGCCGTAAGCCTAGACACTACCACCTCACCAAAATAACAGCATCTCATTATAATTTTACGAAATTTTTAAAATACCCACCCAAAAGCTAATCTGTATTACAAAAATACAAAATTATCTACCAAAGTTTTTTTGAAGGCTATACTTTCGGCGTAATACAACAGTTATCGTATTTTGCACAGCGTAAAAAACAGCCATCGAAATGGAGTGAAACATGGCAACTTATTTGAGTGTTGATGGCAAGTCATCAATAGGGATTTACAAAACATGGCATTGTTTATGCTTGAAAAACCATATAGGACAATCTAACTGTTAAAGCACTATGAAATCAATCTGGGAAAATTATAAAACTGAAGTGGCTTACGATGAGCTTATGCATTCAGAATTCCAGCCGCGTCCGGTTAGCCATCGCTTATGTCAATATTTAAATTCGTTGAATAAAGACGATATAGACAAGCGCAAAGTCGCCGCCGAACTGGCCATTATGGAAATGGGCATTAGTTTCACGGTTTACAGCGACGAGGGCAATATCGACCGCGCCTGGCCATTCGATATTATTCCACGCATCATTGCTGCCAAAGAATGGCGCATGATAGAGCAAGGCCTCAAGCAACGTTTAACGGCATTAAATCATTTTATCAGTGATGTTTACAGCGAGCAGGCCTTCATTAAAGACGGCAAAATGCCGGGCGACATTATCAATAGCTCCAAAAATTTCCGCAAAGAATGTGTCGGTATTAAGCCACGGCATAATGTGTGGGCGAATATTTGCGGCACCGATTTGGTGCGCGACAAAGATGGCATCATGTATGTACTGGAAGATAACCTGCGCGTGCCGTCGGGGGTTTCATACATGCTGGAAAACCGCGTCATCACCAAACGGGTTTTCCCTGAATTGATGCAAGATATTGATGTGTTGCCAATTGATGATTATCCTACCCAGCTTTATGACATGCTGGTGTCGATTGCACCGCTTAAAAACGGCAGGCCGCGTATCGTGGTATTAACGCCTGGGATATATAATTCAGCATATTTTGAACACGCCTATTTAGCGCAACAAATGGGTGTGCAACTGGTTGAAGGCAGCGACTTGGTGGTTGAGAAAGATGATTGCGTGTACATGCGCACCATTGAAGGCCTGGAAAAAATTGATGTCATTTACCGGCGTATTGATGATGATTTCCTTGATCCAGAAGTGTTCCGCAAGGACTCAACCTTGGGCGTAAGAGGCTTGATGCGTGCCTGGAAAGCAGGTAACGTCGCACTGGCCAATGCACCCGGTGCGGGTGTTGCCGATGACAAGGTGGTATATGCATACGTACCCGAAATGATACGTTATTACCTGAACGAAGAGCCTATCCTGCCCAACGTACCCACCTATTTGTGCAGTGACAAAGACCAGCTTGAATATGTTTTAGAGCACCTGGCGGAATTGGTGGCCAAACCAGCCAATGAATCCGGCGGTTACGGCATGATTGTCGGCCCGCACGCTACGCCGAAGGAAATAGCAGACTTTCGGGACATCATTAAAAAAGACCCGCGTAATTATATCGCCCAGCCTACGCTGGCTATTTCAACTGCGCCAACCTTGTGCGAAGACCGGCTGGAACCGCGACATATTGACCTGCGACCCTTTATTTTACAAGGCGAGGATACGTTTGTGACGGCGGGTGGCCTAACGCGGGTTGCCCTTAAAAAGGGTTCGCTGGTCGTCAACTCATCGCAAGGCGGCGGCAGCAAAGATACTTGGATTATTAATGGGGAGGATGGGTGATGTTATCTCGTTCAGCAGAGCGCCTGTATTGGTTGGCGAGGTATTTGGAACGCACGGAGAGCATTGCCAGGCTCGTCAGTGTACACATGAACCTATTGATGGACTTACCCAAAGATGTGGAAATGGGCTGGCTGCAACTGGTCAAAATTAATGGCGCAGAACAGGTATTTCACGAAAAATATACTGTTGCCAATGAAGCGAATGTCACCCGTTTTTTACTGGCCGATGCAAGCTACAGCAGTTCCCTGTTTTCATCCTTGATTGCGGCGCGGGAAAATATCCGCACCTCCAGGGATTTACTACCGGATGAAGCGTGGGAGCAGGTCAACGAAATGTATTTGTACGCTAAAAATAATCTGGATGCGATTGCCAGTCGGCGCAACAGGGTGTTGTTTTTGAATGAAATCCTGAAAGGCTGCCAACGTTTTACCGGCTTGTTGTCCGGCTATATGAGCCACAATAACCCTTATCTGTTTATTAGCCTGGGCAGGTATCTTGAACGGGCGGATATGACTACCCGTATCCTGGATTTGGCCTCCTTGTTATTGTCAGAATCACGCAGTCATGAGCTACGTCAATACGAAACCATTTTATGGATGAATATCTTAAAGTCGTTGAATGCGTTATTGATGTACCGCCAATATGTACGCAGTCGCGTGAATGGTGGCGATGTACTTAACTTTTTATTGTTGAACAAAAATTTGCCCCGCGCAGTAGCGTGCTGCATTAGGGAGCTATCGGGCTGCATTCATAAATTGCCCAACCATGATGGCCTGCCGGGGAAGCTTCTGGCGCTAAGTGACACGGTGCAAGCCATTGATACTAGACAAACAACGCAATTGGAATTGCGGGAAATTTTGGATGATTTACAAAATAAATTCGGTGATTTACATACCCAGATTGCTGAAAACTGGTTTTTACAAGTGAGCGCTGAGCAAGCTGATTAACCAATAGATATTCACACCCCGCTCCTTTAAAAAAGCACAGCAACCCGTATGACGTGTAACGGAATACGGGGTTCGAAGTCACCAAAGCCCAGATTTTACAAGCACCCTCCAAACTACTTGCTGTTTACTCTACAGTCATGCAGACGATTTTAGAAATAGCGCTTTTTTAGTGCAGCAAAATTAATATTTGTATCAATTTGGTGCAAAAAGATGAGATTACTATCGACATTCCTGTTGAGGCAACTAAAGATTTATTGTGAGTCCTGTCGGTTTGAGCTTGAGTTTTACCGGTAGGGAGATTTTTTAAATAAATCCCCCTCGATCCCCCTTTTTCAAAGGGGGAAGTGAACACCTTACATTACAACTGTTTTTTGGAGTCGAACAATGAGTACACGTAGCTTACAACAGATCATTCAATCCATACCCACCTCTGATGGCGGCGGTGTCAAGTTGCGGCGCAGTCTTGGGCAATCACAGGCGTTGCGTCTCGATCCGTTTTTGATGCTGGACGAATTTTCTTCCATGAATCCTGACGACTATATCGCTGGTTTTCCTGACCATCCGCACCGTGGTTTCGAGACCGTAACCTATATGCTGGATGGGCACATGTTACACCGCGATCATCTCGGCAACCAGGGTCATCTCAAGAGCGGCGGGGTGCAATGGATGAGCGCAGGGCGTGGCATTATCCATTCGGAAATGCCGCAGCAAGACAGTGGCCGACTGCGCGGCTTTCAACTTTGGGTGAATTTACCTGCCAGCAAAAAAATGAAATCTGCCGCTTACCGCGACATTCAAGCTGAAGATATTCCAGTCGTAGACCTGCCAGATGGCGGCCAGGTTAAGGTCATTGCCGGACATGCAGAAATCGATGGCAAGATTACCACTGGAGCGATTCAAGGCTTAAGCACAGAGCTGTTATTTTTGGATGTTCGCATTCGGGCAGGTGGCCAGTTTACTCATCCGCTGGTTACAAGCCACAATGCCTTTGTTTATCCTTACGAAGGCCGATGTGAGCTTGGTTCAATGCTGGAAATACGTCCACTGGAATCGCAATCGGTCGGTGTGCTCACGTTAGGTGATGGTGTTGAGATTCATGCTGGCAGGGAGGGCGTAGCCTTTTTGTTGCTTGCTGCCAAACCATTGAGAGAACCCGTCGTGCAGCATGGGCCATTTGTGATGAATACCCAGGAAGAAATCGAGCAAGCTATCGCCGATTACAAGAACGGTCAGCTGGTATGAAGTCTTGGTACGTATAATCAGCAACAGATCAGTAGATGTTAAAAAAGTCCACGGAAACCAAAAGTAGGCGACTTTGGTTTCCGTGGACAGATAAAACTTGATACCTCGGCTTTATTTATAGGATTCTGGCCAGCCGGTTAATATCGATTGCATCGTACAACGTTTTGATTTTCGTGCCTTAATCACCTTTTAGATGTAGAACGTGACTGAATCCGCATCACCCCAATCAGCAACGATACACTGAGCAATAAAGACGCAAAGAAAATACCCGCCAAATTGCTATTAAAAATAACGACGCATGACACCACTATATAAATAACGGGCGAAAGCTCATACCAAACTTTTTCTAACATAATAGCCATCCTTTTTTAGTTAAGTTAGATGTGTACAGCCATCAATGTAAATGGCCTACAAATATTGTCTGTCGCCTTAACCCATTGCACAATAAGTAAAAATACCTAGAGGAAAAGAATTTGCTATTTTGCGAAAGATAGTTGCGGTATCCATGCCGGTTATGCCTTACGAGTTGATTTGTTCCACAACACCAATTCTAATGGTACGATTCTAAAATCAAGCAAATACCTAACCAAGGAATCTTGCCATGACGACTAACGAGCATCTCCGAATACGTGAGAATACCGGCGATCTTCCGCCTTGGTGGCTATGGGGGCCGTATGTCAGTGAGCGGTCCTGGGGAACCGTGCGTGAGGATTACAGTGCTAACGGCGATGCCTGGCGTTATCTGCCGCACGACTTGGCACGCAGTAAAGCCTATCGCTGGGGCGAAGATGGCTTGGCAGGGATTTGTGACCGGTATCAGCTATTAGTATTTGGTTTGGCGCTCTGGAACGGGCGTGATCCAATCTTGAAAGAGCGTGCATTTGGTTTGGATGCCTGGGAAGGCAATCACGGTGAGGATGTTAAAGAATATTATTTTTATCTGGATAACACCCCGACGCATAGTTACATGCGTTATTTGTACAAGTATCCGCAAGGCGCTTTCCCTTACCAGGATCTGATTAATGAAAATCAGCGCCGTGCCGGCAAAGGTGCTGAATATGAGCTTTTGGATACCGGTATCTTTAACGACGAGCGTTATTTTGATGTCGAAGTAGAATATGCCAAAGTTTCCCCCGATGATATTTGTATCCGTATTACCGCGTTTAATCGTGGGCCTGAAGCAGCGCCTTTGCATGTTTTGCCGCAGCTATGGTTCCGTAATACCTGGGCGTGGAGCGAGCCGCGCGGTGTTGAACCCTGTATAAAGTTAATCAAGGTCGGCCAAGCTTCCAAAGTTACTTGCTTACTGGCCGACAGTTCTGATTGTGGGCCGCTACCGGGCCTTATTTTTCCCTATCAGCTGTCCAATTATTACCTTTATGCCGATGGCGAGTGTACACCCTTATTTACCGACAATGAGACCAATCAGCATCGCGTTTATGGCATCGCCACAACGGAGTCACCGCGCTATTGCAAAGATGCATTTCACCGCTACCTTATTCAGGGCGAAACGGCTATCAATCCTACCCAAGCAGGCACCAAGGCGGGACTTCATTACCAGCTGAATATTCCGGCGGGTGAGTCGGTGCAGTTAATCTTGCGTTTAACGTCTACAGCCACCGATCAGCCATTCGCAAACATAGCCACGATTTTCAGCCAGCGTAAAGCGGAAGCGGATGCCTTTTATGCAACGATTCATCCCCCCACCGCCAGTTTAGAACTTCGCCAGATCCAACGGCAAGCCTTTGCCAATTTATTGTGGAGCAAACAGATTTATCTCTTTGATGTCCACCAGTGGCTAAAAGGTGATTTTCCCAAGGCCCCACCACCGGCTTGCCGGTTCCTTATTCGCAATCGCCACTGGCAGCATCTTAATTCCATGCGCATATTGCTGATGCCGGATAAATGGGAATACCCCTGGTTTGCGGCCTGGGACTTGGCGTTTGCGTGTATCCCGATGGCGTTGATTGATCCCGCGTTTGCCAAAGAACAGTTAGGGTTGATGTTGTTTGAACAATTTCAGCATCCAAATGGCCAGATTCCGGCTTATGAATGGGATTTCTCGGATTTGAACCCGCCGGTACATGCCTTTGCAGTTTGGCGGGTCTACAATATAGGAAAGCGTCGGCATCATAAAACCGACCGTGCTTTTTTAGAGCGGTGTTTTCATAAATTACTGATCAATTTTGCTTGGTGGATTAATAAGGTAGATACCGACGGCAATAACGTTTTTGAAGGTGGTTTTCTGGGGCTGGATAATATTGCCGTGGTCGATCGAAGCAAACCCTTACCGGATGGTGATGTATTGGAGCAATCCGATGCAACGGGCTGGATGGCGATGTACTGTTTAAATATGATGCGCATTGCCTTGGAACTGGCAGGCGAAAATAAAACCTACGAGGGCTTGGCAACCAAGTTTCTGGAACACTATGTTTATATCGGCGCTGCGATGAAGCGCATGGGTGGGTGTGATTACCAGCTCTGGGATGAAGCGGACGGTTTCTTTTATGATGTGTTACACCATGCTGACGATAGTTTTGATAAATTTCGCGTCAGATCCTTGGTTGGCTTAATTCCAATGTTTGCAGTAGAGCGTCTGGAAGTTGACTGGATTGAACCGTTTCCGCATTTTAGGGCAAATCTACTGTGGTTTTTGGAAAATCGCAGTTATTTTGCCCAATTTAGTTATCATGCGGCTTGTCAGAACAATCAAATGACTTATGTGTTAAGCATTCCCAATCAAAACCAAATCAGGCAGATTTTGGCCAAGGTGTTCGATCAAAATGAATTTCTCTCTCACTTTGGCATCCGCAGCCTTTCTAAAGTCCATGCCCAACATCCTTTTAAATATGGTATTGGCGAGGTGCGTTATGAACCCGCTGAAGCCGAGTCGAAGCTAAAAGGCGGAAATTCCAATTGGCGTGGCCCGATCTGGTTCCCGACCGGTTTTTTGATGATTGAAGCCTTACGTAAATTGGACACGGCACTTGGCGGTAGTTTTCAAATTGAGGTGTGCTTGGATGATAGTCCTGCGCCTGTTTCGATGAGTTTAGGTGCTTTGGCCAATGAACTTGCCCAGCGCATGATCCGCTTATTTTTACCCGATGCCAATCACCGTAGACCCATTTACGGGGATGAATCCCACTTTAATAATAATCTGCACTGGCGAGACCATATACTGTTCCATGAATATTTTCACGCTGAGACAGGTCAAGGCCTGGGTGCCTCGCATCAAACCTGGACTATTTTAGTCGCGACCTTAATTGATGAATGGTGTCCCTGAACCCCTAAACTGTTGAATCCATAACGGTCAAAGCCAAATTTCATCTTGCCAATGGTACAATTGCCATTTTTTCGCACACTTCTTCACACAATTCATGTTAGTACACCTTAAAACGCTCGGCTGCCGCCTGAATGAAGCCGAACTGGAAACCTGGGCACAGGGCTTCCAAAAATCCGGCCATCACATAACCCAACAAGCACAAGCTGCCGACCTGATTGTCATTAACTCCTGCGCCGTCACCCACGATGCCGCGAGAAAATCACGCAACCTGATACGCCGCGTACACCGCGATAATCCTAAAGCGAAATTAGTGGTCAGCGGTTGCTATGCGACCTTGGATGAAGAAGAAGCCGCCTCTATCATGGGCGTTGACATGGTGGTTCGCAATGCCGATAAAG
>NZ_FUKJ01000350.1 GCF_900163745.1 Crenothrix polyspora | reverse complement strand
GCCTTACAATCCGCATCGGTGACACAATAAGGGCTTTTGCCGGCCACCAGTTCCACATTATGGAACATGCTGCACAGCACGGTCGGCGATGTGTATTGCTCATACCAGTCAACGACTTTTTTGCATTGCTCAAAATCGGAAAACCGAGGGGTAGGACGCAGCCACGCCAGTTCAGGGGTAATAGAGACCGGAACTTCAAGCACGGCCGACGTGCCCCGCTGGCAAATATCCTCGGTGGAGGGAAAGTACGGCATTAAGCTGCCAGGTCTTGAGAAGTCGGCAATATCGTGCCAATTGCGAAACGGGGTGACGCTGCTGTCGTGCGTGTAGCCCAGTTGCTGAAGACAGTCAATCGTCCAGCCGCGTGCGCCAAAGCGGCCGGCCCTAAATGAACGTGGACGGTAGCCAAACAGCTCGATGAAGCGGTTAGTCAGATTTTTTAACTTGGTGAATTCCAGCGCCTTGTCATACTGACACTGCATCTCGCCAGGATCACAGCCGCTAAAATCAGAGCCTGGATATTTCGCCATTGGCCCAATATATTCCCCATGCAGATGCGACCCTAGCTCACAGCGAGCCGTACCCAATGAATTTAATACCGCCACCGACTGGGCATCGACCATCACCGCCGGACTGATCAGATAAACCGGTTTCACGCCGTAGCGGTCGCACAGTGCTTGAAGTTTCTAGATGCCAGAATACACACCTTCGTAAGAAGCGGGATTAGACGTATGCCATTTTTTGCCCGCGTCTATTTCAACATCAATGGTGAGCACAAAGGTTTTCGCGGCTGGTTGCATCAGGCCACCCGCAAGCCATTTTGCAGGCGGTAAAGTTCATGGTAATAACCACCCATCTGCATCAATTTAGTATGGCTACCGTCCTCAACAATAACGCCATTTTTTAACACCAGAATACGGTCAAAATCCTGTATCGTATGGAACTGATGGGCAATCAACAAGATGGTCCGGCCATGTTGCAAGCGGTTCATGGCATCACGGATCAAGGCGTGTGATTGCGCGTCCACCGCAGAGGTGGGTTCATCCATAATCAATATGGAAGCTTGCCTGATTAAAGCCCTGGCAAGACATATCCGCTGGCGCTGGCCACCGGACAGGGTGTTGCCGCTCTCTGCCATCAAGGTGTCATAGCCTTCTGGCAAGGCCATGATGAACTCATGGGCATGGACTTGCCGCGCGGCCTCCTCTATTTCTTCCCTGCTGGCTTCGGGTTTGCCGTAGGCGATATTTTCCTTGATGCTGGTACCAAACAGCACAGGGTCTTGCAATACCACACCGATTTCCTGCCGTAGTGAAGCACGTTGATAATGTCGGATATTCTGGCCATCAATCAGGATAGTGCCGGTTTGAGGTTCATACAGCCGGATAATCAAATTGGCGATGGTGGACTTGCCAGCCCCCGATGCACCCACCAAGGCCACCCGCTCACCCGGTTTGATATGGAATGAAACATTGTCCAATATGTTTTTGCCATCCACATAACTGAATGACACATGATTAAAAGCGATGTCACCCCGCAGCTGGCTAACGCTGATAGCATCCGGCTCATCCTGGATATCAGGCTCGGTTTCCAGGATGCCGTTAATTCTTTCCATGCTCACTGTTGCCCTGGAAAAACGCGTGGACAAACGGGTGATCTGTCGGATAGGCTGGTAAATTTGCGACATATAAGAGGCAAATATCAACACCTCACCTGGGGTCATCTTTCCGCCCAGGGTTTGCATACACCCAAACAGCACCACGATGGCCGTGCCAAAAGCGCTAATAATCTCAACAAAGCGTGTTGCTGCCGCCTCCATACGGGAAATACGGATACTTTGGGTCATTGAACGCGAGCTGTCGGCATCAAAACGCTCACGCTCGTATTCCTCCATGCCGTAAGCTTGTATCAAAGGTACGGCATTCAGGATTTCACTGACTCTTGAAGCCAAGCGGCCTTCATTATGGCGCTGGTGCCTGGCCGAGTCCTTGACACGGCTGTAAATAAGATAGATCGCCAAAAACAGCACCGGAAAGCTGATGAGCACCACCAGACCCAGTTGCATATTCAGGCTGAACATAATGACCAACATGCCGGTCACGGTCAGCACATGGGTGGTGAAAGTCAGCGCCGAGTCGGCAAAGACATCTTTTAGGGTATCGGTGTCGCTGGTCAGTTTACTGAGCAGTTCACCGGTGCTGGTACGGTGATGGAACGACAGCGACAGGCGTTGCAAATGGTTGAACAGCTCGCCACGTAAGGTATACACCAGTAAATAACCAATGCGCGAGGTTAAAAATAATTGGTAATAAGCAAAGAATCCTCGGATCAAGGCAATGCCTACCATACTGCCACACAGAATTAACAGTGCCTGGGTATTGCTGGGGTTCAACCAGCTTTGCATAGGGGTAAGCAACGCAGGCAAGGCCTTATCTGACAGGACATTGTCAAAAATAAGCTTCATCGGCCACGGCACTATGAGCGTGGTGAGCGTTGATCCCAGGATACAAAAACTGGCTAGAAAAATATCTTTACGTACGTGGCGTAGGTGGCCAAATACTACACGACTAAACGGTGTGCGCAGTTTTTTACTTGGTTTTTGTGTCGTTTTATTAACCATAAGAACTACCTGCTTGTTGAGTTACATAGCCTAATTCCGCAGCCTTCAGGAATTGACTAATCAGCTGTTCATGATCCGGCTTTTGCTGGATATAAGCCCGATAGGCCCGTGTCAATAATTGCACACGTATGTGCCAGGTAAAGTGGGCATCGCTAATATCAGTCTCCGATGCGATTTTATAAGCTGTGAACAGCCGGTTTATTAATTTTTCGGTAAAGTGCTTGGTAAAATTAAAGCTGTACAGATCAGCGCAAAAGTTTGCCACATCCACTAGTGGATTGGCCATCGCCAGCTCGTCAAAATCAAATAGCGCCATGCGGTTATCATCCAGCAGCAATAATTGCTGGATATGAAAATCGCCATGACTAAGTCGATGGACGATTAATGGATGTGTCGATTTTTGCTGGCAAAGATCAGTCACAAGCGCCTCAATATGTTTTGCCAGGTATGGGAAAGCCATCTTCAATTTCATAGCCTTTTTTTGGATTTCAGCGAGCTGTTCATCTTCTGAAAGTATGTCTAAGCCAGTCAAGGGAATGCTTTGAAAATCAACTAAATGCCGAGCTAATCGAATCATAAAACTCTCTGCATTGTAGTCAGTTAGCCTATCCAGAAAAGCATGGCCATGCAGGCCTTCCAGCCATATCGTGCGTAATGTCGCGTCATAGCATAAAGGCTGCGCCATCACAAAATTATCCGTATTTCCAAGTGAGCACTGATATAAGTTTGCTATGCGCCTATGAATTTCAGCTCCACGCTCATCGGCAAAAGTCTTGCCATATATCGTCTGGGTGTTACCAGACAACCGCTTAATAGCATAGCGATACGTGCAGCGTATTTCAGGGCGGTAATTGACAATACTTAAGGCAATATCTTTGATAACACAGGACGGTGAATGATGTTGTGGCAATAAAAATTCAGAGAAATAACGGCGAATATGTGTAGGCTCCAAGACTTTTGGTAACCAAGGCAATACAGGATCACAAGGGAAAAACCAGCCGACCATGCCGTATTTAGCCAGATGTAACACGGTATCTTGATGAGACGAATCAGCCGCATAACAAGCTTTTAAGTATTCGGTATAGCTACGTGTACCCAGGTAGGCCTTCACATAAAATATCCTGTCATCCTCCTTATGGGTGAGTTCATTTATGCCTTTTAAATGATAAGCTAGCGCAAGAAACGATTTGTCGCGAGACTTGGGATTTAAGTAAGTTTTATAACGTGGGTGTTGGATTTGGCAATCGGTCAACGTCCAGCTACCCGATAAACAATCGGGTAGCGCCTGTTGGAACAAGGCCTTCATTTTGGCCGTATCCATAAACACAGCGAATTCCTGACTGGGTTCACTCATCTTTTAACCCTACAAATTTTTTGCCGTGAAATTCGCCACCCAGCCGGATGGTATTGACGCTGGGTGGATCACCCAATGTAATCTCGTACAGGTATTTGTTTTTGACGTTGACAGCGTGCGTTAACCCCAGCAATTTTGACAGGATCATCTCGTTGGTATTGCGGTGTGCCACGATCAAGGCTATACCCCGATGATGTTGCAACATCAATTCGAGTTGGTCTGTGATTCGGCGCTCAAACGTAGTCAATGTCTCGCCGCCTGTAATAGCCAAACCTTGCGTGTCTTTCATGCTGTTCTGGCACAGGGCTTGAGGTGGGGTATCTAAGACATCGACAGGATTACCCTGCAATAGGCCAAAATGTATCTCCTTTAAATTATCAATCTGCTGAATTTCTATACCATGATAATTAGCGGTGGGTTTTGCCGTTTCTACAGCCCGGCTCAAGCTACTGGTATAAATAGCCGAGAGGCTTTCATTTTTTAATACATCACACAGCCATTGCGCTTGATCCTTACCTTTCCCAGTTAACGGCGTATCCAATTGCCCTGAAATCAGCTTTTGCTGATTGGCCACGCTTTCGCCGTGCCTAGCTAAAAACAGCCGTTTGGGAGCTGAAGAATTATTCTCAAACATTGGCCCTTTCCTTAATGGCTAATCCCGCATAACGTTTACTTAATTCAAGGTGGGCAGGAATATGTTTCAGCCCCACTTCCTGGCGCTGCCTAAGTGTCCGGCGCATAACCTCATGCACTAAAGCGGCGGCTACATACCAATTCAATCGGGGCAAGTCAATTTCCCATGTTACTGCCTCTTGGTAATAGCGCAGAAATTTATTAACAAGGCTGTCTATACAGCTGATAGCTCGACCAGCATAAAGACCGCAGCGATAGAAATTAGCAATCAAACTGCCAATATCGGCCAAAGGATCACCCAGGCAAACCGTATCGAAATCAATCAGGCAGACACTGTTTTCATTGACCATGAAATTGCACAGGTGCAGATCCTGATGTAAGGGTCGAATCACTGTTTCAGAGCAATCCAGCAGCATCCGCTGCTCTATTAAGGTAGCTACCCACAGAGTAACCTGTTCGGTGAATAGCCTGTCGTGCGGCTCTGCTGCTTTGATGGTATCGAATAATTGTTCATCAATATCACGAAATCCATAAGTAGCTGTTGTCGTTATCTGGCAGCCCTGAAAGCGGGTTACGCAATCCGCCATATTTTTCAATAGCTCCGATACCTTGGGTGTTTCCAGATCACGCCATTCCAAAGGGAAGCCTGATAAATGCGACTGCCAAAGCGTTCTGTACTGTGCATCGTAACCTAGCGGAATCGCCGTTTTAGGCAATTGCGGGGCTAATTGCTGCATGACTGCATAAACCCCACTACCGCTATCATCACGGTAATTTTTTCCATAGATGACTTTGACTATTTGGATAGCGTTTACCGGATCATCAATCGCCAATCGATAGCGCATCATGCAGGAGCGTTCTGGCAGATATTGCAAAATATCAACCTGTACATACGCTATCTGGCTAAGACGGCTGCAATCGAGCAAAGGCAACAGGCCGGACAGATGGGATTTAAGAAAATGGATGTCCAGAATTTGGGCAAGATATATCAGCTTTCTATCCTGAGGAAATACCCACGCCAGCATATCCAGCTTGGCGATATACACAGCGGAGGACTGTTTATTGCCCTCAGATTCCAATACGTGCTGACCTAAGCCAACTTTACACAGGCTGCCACTGACCAGCTGATTACGCCATGCACCTGTTCGGGTATTGACCAACTCCAACTGGTACGACAACATGAATCGCTTACCGGGTTTGTGGCGCAGGTTTTTAATGTTGCATGACACAACGAGGATTGAACCAGCTCCATTATCATTTGCCGATGAAAATAACGTATCCTGCAATACCCTACACACGAACGCCGTGTCTATCGCTTTTGATATTTGCGGATAGCACGGGTCGTCTACTATCGTAGCCATTGTTTAGCCCCGCTGCTATTAATGCCATTCCAGTCTTGCAGCAGATCCAGTTCATCGAGATTGACTGTCAATGTCTGCTTGGCTACCGACAATGTTAAACACTGGTTTTGATAACTCAGCCATATCTTGGTGTTTTGTAGCTTCAGAAAATTTTGTGATCCCAGGTTAATCAGCGATAGGCTTTCGCCTTGCATGTTGACGATATGCCCAGCCTTATCGCGCCTTAAAAATAGCAAACGGCCCGTGCAGGTGATGTCGGCAAAAAGGTATTCATACTCGGTTGCTTTTTGATTGATAAAAAAGTAATCGTCATAGCAACCTGCATCTGTCGTTATACTGATACGTAACGCCGATGCCTCAGACCCTGCACGCAGCCGCCCTTCTTGGTAAACCGGCAACTGCCTTACGTGTAATATGGGAGCTTCATCCTTATGGGGATACAGTACCGTATGAAAAGACGTTGTGCTGGCTTGCTGTTTTGAAAAGGTGATAACCGGCGCAGGGTGCTTGATGCCGTATTCGGGCGACACATAACCTTGCTCGATAGCCATTTCAGTCTCTGGCGAGTTAGCTTGGGCAATCAGCAGATTTGGCGAACGGATAACCTGGCACAGGCCGTTAGCCTCCACATGCGTTTGGTCTTGTGCCCTGCTTGCTAAATGGAAATACAGGTCGTAGCTATGGGTCTTTTCAGATGTTAACAAATCTGTGACGATCCAATATTCGGGGTGCATGAAAAAAATCATACGCTCATGAACGACAGGATATTGATGGCTGACGACTTGGCCGTGAACAAAGTCGCCCCCTGTAGCCGTCACAAAATGCTTTACTGTGGCGACAGGCTCAGGGTCAATAGGCCGCCCACACTGGTAGGGAATTTGATCCAGGCCATCAACCACCACGGTATTATGGGCGGCAGTGCCTTTAAAATAATGCCGCCAGTTATTGTTGTCCTGGCTATTTTCGCTATATGTGTAACGGCCAGGATCAACTACCAAGGAATGGCCGTAAGCGGCCACTTCAATATTCAGCACATCATAATGGCCGTGGCTGCCAAAACCCAGGGGGGCACAATCAAAGAACAAATACAGCGCCTCATCGTAGGGTTTTGTTGACCAATCGCTGCGTAGCACGTAATAGCCGCTGTCAGTAAATCCCCGTGAACGTTGCGTCGGGGGCGCACCTTGCTCGCCTTGAGTAAGCACATACTGTACTTGCTCGTTAGGGTAATAGCTGTGCGATTTCTTAAGTAAGGGCAGATAGCTATTACAATCGCCATCGTTAATGGCGGGGATGAAGCCATCGGGTTTATGCACGTAATAGGAAAATTCGATGGATTTTTTTAACAGGGCATCACAGGCCGCTGGCAACTCTATGTTGTTAAGCAAAGCCAGGCCGCGAAAACGTAAATAATTTTTGAGTACGGTGTGATGGTAGTCGGTGGATAACTCTCGATGTACGCCATCGCGTAACAAGTCATGGCGCATGTTTTCCAACAATTTTTGCTTGGAAAACGCCAAAAAATAACGCGCTGATTGCAGTTCCGGAAAAGTAACGGCAACCAGAAAAATCGCATATAACTCTAAGGTGCGATGATTACCTTCAAGGGTGAGATGTGTACACAGATAATGCGTTTG
>NZ_FUKJ01000345.1 GCF_900163745.1 Crenothrix polyspora | reverse complement strand
TGCCCTATGGTGGCGGTAACGACGAGACGGTTACACGACATCAATCGCAGTGGTTGGTGGCAGTTACTTAATCTAATGCCACTGATCGGCTTTATTGTTATGTTGGTTTTTACCGTACAGGACAGTCAATCTGGTAAAAATCAATACGGGGAAAATCCTAAGATCGATAAAATCTAAGTCACCAACGACTACCAAATAGGCCAAACCTCTTTGAAAAGCCGTTCGTGATAAAGTTATAAAATCACTATAAGCCACCTCGCTTCGCAAGCAAGGTCTGGAGACAGGCGGCGGTTAATCCTTGTTAATTGCTCACTAAGTTTTACTGCCGCCTATGTCTTATTCAGTTATATAATGATCGGCTTAATTGGCTTGGATAATTCAGTATTCGGTTATGAAATCGATCATTAATAATAAAACTAAAAAGCGCACACCGCGCTTATCACAGATTGCCGTTATGGCCTGCCTTGCGTTACCTTGCTCCGTGTTTGCTCATGCCATTCTTGTAAAATCGCAACCTGCAAAAGATGCTACGCTCACAGAAGCCCCCAAACAGATTGATGTTTGGTTCAACGACAAAGTGGGCAGTGAGCACAAAGCACTTGCCGTGATCGATAGCAATGGCACCCGTTTCGACAACAAGGATGTCAACCAGGAAACCTTTGATCAATCGCACATGTTTGCTACCGTAAAGCCTTTACCGCCAGGCAGCTATACCGTGCGTTACCGTGTTGTTTCGATTGATACCCATATCGTCACTGGAAAATTTCAATTTTCGGTTAAAGCGCCTTAAGTTAATAACAACTAGCAGCGCTCTTTGACTACGCGAGAAAAAACATCATGAAAAAAAATACCCCCTGCCCTGCCTCACTTCGTGTGCTTTTATTAGCGATTGCGTTTGGTGTTGGCGGCTGTAATAAAGACAGCGAAAATAACCAGTCTCCACAAATCGCCGATAAAAATAGCGTGGGCTGTCTTGCGACCAATGATTTTTATGCCGTTCATTTTAGTGTGTATTTAAAACCCTCCGGCGACTTGAAGAACATGGATAGAGCCGCGTTGTTAAAACCTTATTGCAAAGAACTGCCTGTTGTCGGTAGGGCTTTTTTTAGTGCCGATTTGATTGATGAGGACATACGGGGAACGCCCATTGGGATTCGTATCGTAGAACTGGCTGACGGCACTAAAAAACCTGAAGAATTTAAAGAAATTCGCACTCTTGCAGAAATCCCCGCCAAAATTTACGCAAAAGGTGTGGTTGAAGCCCAGGCTGATATTGATAAAAACGGCGATTATGCGATGATTTTGATTGTGGGCGGCGAAAATGCCCTGTCAGAAGATGACAAACTAAAAATTCCCTTCCACGTTGGTGGGAATCCTTATAACCCGTATGGCTGGCCAAGAGAAACGTTGATAGGCATTGCCAGCGGTATTGGTTTTGTTATTTTAGGAACGATTTATTTACTCTATCGCTTGCTCAAGAGAAGAAAATTACCCGCAGCGTAGAGACGCAATATTTTGCGTCTCTACGCCCACTTAAAGTACTCCCCAGTCAACTTCTTCGATGACAGTGTGTTCCATCGGCACTTGCACATAGTGTTTTTTCACATCCCAAAAATAGTAATAGCCTTTGTCTGTTGAAGTCACTTTACCGTTTTTTATCAGCCAGGTTTTTGTAGTCGGGCCGTTGGCAAAAGTGACCAAATAATCACCATCCAATAGCTCAACGGCTTTTCTAAACATTTTATTTTGCTGATCCTGTGTACAACTCACCAGCAATAGTGCCAGCGCCAATACAATGATTGTTCTCATGGTGTAATATCCAATTTAAATAGCATCATTCTAAAACATCTCCGGTTTTAGATTATAATTCTTATTGGTAAAAATCTCTTAACTATTGACTATACAATGAAATTTTTCATATCAACATTATTGCTGGGCGCGTTTTCTACAGCAGCTCTAGCCTCTTCTGCCAGTGACTGGTCAAACATGACGCAACCCACAAAACTCGGCGTTATGGCTCAAAGTATTGGTAAATACGATGGCGGCTGTGTTAGTGGAGCAATAACTTTACCGATGGATGGCACGGGCTACCAAGTGATGCGTTTGTCCAGAAGACGCTATTTTGGTCATCCGGATTTAATTCATTTTATTGAAAACTTTGGTCGCACCGTATCTGACCAAAAATTAGGCACATTACTGGTCGGTGATTTAGGTCAACCACGCGGCGGACCAACGTTATCAGGTCATCGCAGCCACCAAACCGGTCTGGATGTCGATATCTGGTTTTCACTTCCCCAAGTCGCAACAACACGCAAACTGGATGCCAGCGAGCGCGAAACCTGGGGCGCAACCTCCATGCTAGTCAGTCAGTCTGATGCCATAGATGAAAAGCAATGGACAGCACAGCATGAAAAAGTCCTGGAGGCGGCATCACGGATGCCTGAAGTAGATCGCATTTTCGTTAACCCCAGTATTAAACGCTTGTTGTGTACGCGTAAAACCAGTCACGATTGGCTAAGAAAAATTCGTCCCTGGTGGAAGCATGACGACCACTTCCATGTACGCCTTAAATGCCCAGACAATAGTAACAATTGCACCAGCCAGGCTTCGCTTCCCGACAACGATGGCTGTGATGCCAGTCTTGATTACTGGTTCTCGGCAGAAGCTAAAAAACCTAAAATACCCTCTCCAAAACCTAAAGCACCCAAGCTACCCACACTGTGTGATAGCGTGCTAAGCGAAAATTAAAGATCTCCATCTTTTATGACAGGGTTGCGCAGGAGCAACCTTTGTTTGTATTGACTTTAAATTCCAAGGTGTGATCTTCAGCGTTGAAAATTTGCTGCCAATTACCGCTGGGGATCACAATCCAGCCTCCTATCCTATTGAATTGATGCTGAAAATAGTATGGCTCATACCAATTCATCGCTTCATCGGAAAATATCAAAATAATGACTTTCGTTAAGCTAGGATTCATTTTCGTGCTGTATAGTTAGCAGCAACTGAAGAAAAAATCCATTAAAATTGTAAATATTCGCACCATCCCTAGATAAAATTAGCGATATAACTGTCTAAGCGACATC
>NZ_FUKJ01000342.1 GCF_900163745.1 Crenothrix polyspora | reverse complement strand
TCGACAATTTACGTCGATCGCTCTCGGCACCGGGCGCTTTTTTTGCTTTAGTGACGATTTGGTCTATCCCTAACGCCCCCCAAGTGATGCTGATCGGCTTTGTGCTGATGGCCTTAGCCTTTCCCGCCCTTTTGGCACTCATCAGTGTCTGCACATTACCCAGGCGCGGCATTTCCTTGATGACCCATTTGCGCACAGTGGCAGAAAATGTGTTATTGGCACTCGGTAATAGCTTGGTGGAGCTGACGTTACTTGCCCAGCACGCCTGGCTGATGATGGATGCCATTGTCAGCACCCTGATACGGCTGCTGATTACCAAACGACAAATGTTGAAATGGGTGACCGCCCTGCAAGCAAAGTCTGCATCTGGCCACGCGCTGAAAAGCCTTATCCGCCCCCTATACCGGTCAACCGCAATGGTTATGGGTGCTGGAACCGTGGTATTAGTGTGCAATCCCGCTGGAATCAATATTGCTACACCGTTTTTATTGGTGTGGTGGCTGGCTCCCATCATTTCTCACTGTTTGAGTCTCCCGCCCAGAATCGATAGGGCAGAATCCTTACTACCCGAAGACAGTGTCAAACTGCGCCTGATTGGACGGCGCATCTGGCGGTTTTTCACAACTTTCGTGACAGTGGAAGAGCATTATCTGCCGCCGGATAATTTTCAGGAAGACCCGCAACCGGTTATTGCCCATCGCAGCTCGCCTACCAATTTTGGTCTTTATTTATTGTCTGTCGTGGCGGCTAGAGATTTCGGCTGGCTTGGTCTGATGGATACCGTCGACCGGCTTGAGGCCACATTATCGACACTTACTGCGCTGCCGCGTCTGCATGGCCATTTCTATAATTGGTACGATACCAGTGATCTGCATATATTGGAACCGCGCTATGTCTCTACCGTCGACAGCGGCAATCTGGCAGGCCATCTGCTCACGATGGCTCAGACATGTCGGAAAATGCTAAACCGACCGCTCATGCTGTCTACTGCGTTGACAGGTCTTTCGGATACGCATCAATTGTTTATGGCCTCGCTCACTGAAACCGCTGATGCCCGGCGGACGCATGCCGTTACTCTCAAAGAACTGCGACAAAATGGCCTCATCATCGGGGAGCTTTTAACGAGCAATCCGGTGGAGGCGAATGAATGGAGTACGTTATTACGGCATTTAACAGGCTGCGCCGCCACATTACATGATTTAGCCCGCGCTTATGCTGCCGAACTTGACGATACTGTAGACAGTGAAATATTGGCATGGGCGACTTTGTTACGCGATGACATCTATTCCCATCTACGTGATGTGGATAGCCTGATGCCCTGGATTCATTTTACCGGTAGCCTGAATGCAATGACTGAATCAGATACGAAAACGTCTAATCCTATCGTCTTATCGACACCGTTCATACTGGGCACGCCTTTGGCTGAGCTCTCCAGTGGCTATGCACAGTGGCTGGCTGATCTAGTGTCATCACCGTTGGAAGCGACTGACTTAAAGGCAGTGACAATAACAATACGGCACGCCGGAGCCCAAGCAGACGACCTCACCCAGCGTCTGGAAAATATGGTCTCACAGCTAGAAACCTTGTTTCATGACATGGATTTTCGTTTTCTTTATGACCGTGAATGCCACATGTTTTCTATCGGCTATCGTGTGGCTGAAGGTACGCTTGATCCCAGCTACTATGACTTATTGGCTTCCGAAGCACGGCTTTCCAGTTTCGTCGCCATCGCCAAACGCGATGTGCCAAATACGCACTGGTTTCACCTGGGTCGCCGGGTAACACGCGCCGCACACGGTACTGTACTGTTGTCGTGGTCTGGGTCGATGTTTGAATATCTGATGCCTTCCCTGGTCATGTTTACCCCACGGTATAGCCTGTTAGATCAGACCTGCCGTCTGGTTGTAAAACGGCAAATAGAATATGGCAGAGAACGCGGTGTCCCATGGGGTGTTTCAGAATCCGCCTTCAATGGCCGCGACCTTTTCTTTACTTATCAATATTCTGCTTTTGGTGTACCTGGTTTAGGAATAAAACGAGGTCTCGGTGAAGAACTGGTGATTACCCCCTACGCCACGGCTTTGGCTGCTATGTACTTGCCTCATGCCGCTGTGAAAAACTTTGAACGCTTGGAAAATGAGGGCGCTTTGGGGCGTTTTGGTTTTTATGAAGCCCTGGATTTCACCCCAATCCGGCTTGCCGAGCATGAACGCGTCGCCATAGTGCGTTGCTACATGGCACATCATCAAGGCATGTCGTTGGTGGCCATTGCCAATGTCGTTCATGATGGCGCAATGAGGCATCGTTTTCATAACGCCCCGCTGATCCAGGCGGCCGATTTGTTGTTGCAGGAACGTATTCCGTCTGGTGCTGATACTGACAACGTGCCGACATTGGAAATTCTTTCCGAAGTCAAAGAATCTGTGCAGCCACCGGTTCGCCGTGTGCCATCACCGACCTCTTCAGTGCCTTCTGCACACCTGTTGTCCAATGGACGTTATGCGGTAATGATCACTGCCGCAGGATCAGGCTATAGCCTTTGGCGTGATCTGGCGGTGACCCGCTGGCGCGAAGATGTGACGCGGGATGCGTGGGGCAGTTATATTTATTTGCGGGATATAGAAAGCGGCCAGGTATGGTCAGCCGGATACCAGCCTACAACAGTTGAACCCGACCAGCATGAGGTGTATTTTG
>NZ_FUKJ01000339.1 GCF_900163745.1 Crenothrix polyspora | reverse complement strand
TTCAGCAATCGTTTTGGCTACTGCCAGCACATATTGCAAGTCTGCCGAACCGTCTTCATCGGGCGGCGTACCTACGGCAATAAACTGGAACAAGCCATGTTCGACTGCCATTTTTGCATCCGTGGTAAACCGTAACCGCCCTGATTGATGGTTTTCCTTAACCATGGCCTCAAGCCCAGGCTCATAAATAGGCAGAATACCTTGATTAAGGCCGTCTATTTTTTTCTGGTCAATATCCATACACAGTACATCATTGCCCACTTCGGCAAGACACGTACCGGTAACCAGTCCGACATAACCTGTTCCAAAAATAGTAATATTCATTTTAATTTTCCTGTTATTTGTTAATAATGGCTTAGCGCATTTACACAAACGGCAAAGCCATGACCCCTATACAGCGAACCCGATTGCTTTACTATTGCCAAAGCCTGGTGGGCATTGGTCATCTCACGGCAAGTCTCCAGATCATCCAAGCATTACTACCGCATTGCTGGATGTTGTTGCTACCCGAACACCGTCACTGGCTTATCCTTACCCTGGCAATAGCGAGCAAACCTTACGCATCCAAAAGCTGGGTGAGCAGGGTTGGGTAACACAGCTCAATGAAGGTGATTTAAACCCGCAAACTTTAAAAACTCATATCCTTCAAGCCCTGAATCAGCCCTACCCGCAACACACGATTAACCTGAACGGGGCGGTCAATATAGGCAATAAAATTCGTGAAATCATTGGCTCCCGTTAACATGAAACGGCCTGTATTCTTATAAGCAACAAAATTCGTTGAATTGGGTATTGCAATAGCCCTGTCTGTTTTGTTAAAAGTTGTAATTCACATCCAGGGAAATACTGTAGGCCAGGTCTTTTTTATCATCAAAGGCCTTGCCTGGATCAAATACCGCTGCTGTCACGCCAATCTCCAGCCTTTTCCATTCCCTGAAATTCATCACCAGATCCAGCTCCTGGCCAATGTCCTTATTGATGCCATTAGGTGTCACGTTAATATTGACATCACGCAGATTGTCAACGGCCTCTATTTGGTCGTATTTGTGGTAGACCAATTCAATAGAACTGTTCTTGAGCATCCGAACACCCAATGCAGTTGTAAATATGCCTAAATTGGACAACTCTGGCCGTAATAATTCGCCATAAATCCGAAAGCGGTTAACGCCGTTAAAACGCCATTTGTTACGATTGATACCCGTCTGCCGGAACGTACTATTACCTCCGTGATTGGGATCGCTGTCGCCAGAAGCACGGGCATAGCTTAAGGTAAACGTGGGTTCATATTTCACTGGCAGCGTCCAGAATGCGCCAATATCAAACGCCCAGCCGTTGACTGTATTTTGATTCACCCTGTCAACCTTCGTTAACGGGGTATTGTCGATGGATTGGTATTTATAAACCGTCTCATCGCCATGAACACCCGCCACATCAACCCAATAATTTAAAGTGCCGTAATCGTCCAACCCTAACTCGCCAATGGCACGGGCACCAAACCAGGCCATATCATCATCATAGCTATCGCGGTTAACTCTTTGAATGACACGCCCTGGCGTATCCCGCGAAGATCGATCCCATTGCTTAAGAAAAAAAAATTCCAGCCTTTGCTTGCTACGCCACATCCAGCTTGCCAAGCCCATGACCCGGTAGACTTCATCATGTTCAGGGTCTATGCTTTGCAAGGTGGATTCGCCGCCTATTTGCTTGCCGCCCATCAGTTCAAAATGAACCGGCCCGTGGTTGTAATAAAGCCGTAAAGCATCCATATCCTTGTCCCACCACCATTCGCGGGTTTCCGATACGTTTTGATTGATGAACTGAAGTCCGAATCCGGTGCCGCCAATCCGGTCAAATAATATCCAGGTTTCATCCCTGGCCAGCTCTACCGTCGTTCGGTCGGTTGAATCACTGTCCATGTTAAAACGGGATCCGGTAATACCTTTAAAACTTAAAAATACCGCCGTAAAATTGGAAATAGGATAAAACGCTTCCAATTTAAGTTCTTGATCCAACCTGACTGAACCATCCTGTTCATTGCGCTTAAGGTCAAAGTCATCACGGAAAACGGGATTGAGGTCATATTCGCCACCGATAGTGACCGGCTTACCCAGTAAATTAAACTTGAACTGGTCATCGGGACGACGCACATCCTGCCTACGGATCAGTGATTTAAAAATGTTATAGCCATTTTGTGTGGTATGTACTGGTATATTTAGG
>NZ_FUKJ01000338.1 GCF_900163745.1 Crenothrix polyspora | reverse complement strand
CCACAGGGGACTTCCACCCCATTACATCGCGCCCATGCTGGGCGCACACAATTTGTTCAAGCGGGACTGCCCGTACTTAGTCATTTTTAAATTTCAGTTTATAAACAACATCGGGGCTTTGCTTGTTTTCCAAACGGGCAGCCCCTTAACAAAACGTTATGCTTGTACAATAAAAACCTTATCTTCAGAGGCAAAATCGTATGCCGCCTTATACCCGCCGTGAATTTTTAATTACCACTTCTGCTACCATAGCGTTAGCAGCATTTGCCGAGCCATCATTGTCGGAAACTTCTATGCCAAAATTATCGCCAGCTTTCACCACTATCCACGAAACAAAACCTTTACCTTTCGATCCAGGCAAATTGGATGGCCTGTCTGAAAAACTTATTCGCTCTCATTGGGAAAATAATTACGGTGGTTCAGTAAAAGCTTTAAATACCATAAAACAAAGGCTTGTAGCAGCCTTGGACGATAGCGCTTTACCTCCTTTCGTTTATAACGACCTTAAGCGTGAACATCTAATGCGTACAGGGTCAGTCGTATTTCACGAATTATATTTTGGTAATTTGGGCGGTTCTGGAAAACCCAATACATCCATACGCAAAGCACTGGACGAAGCTTTTGGCAGTTTTGATAAGTGGGAAAAAGAATTTAAACGTATGGGTGCTGGTCTTGGTGGCGGTTCAGGTTGGGTAGTGCTGGGTTATAATTTGCACACTAATCTGCTTGAAAATTATTGGTTATCTGACCATTTGCATTCACCTGCTGCTACCTTACCTATCTTGGTGTTGGATATGTATGAACATTCTTATCAAATGGATTATGGAGCAACAGCTACCACTTATGTGGATGCTTTTTTCCGCAATATACAATGGGATGTTGTTACCAGTCGCTTGGAAAAAGCACTTAAAATTCAAGCTATTTAAATTCATAAGGTTGCTTCATATGTTAAATAACACTGAATGTTTTAGCTTTTTTTTCGGTGTCAGCTTAGTAACTGTGCGTAGTTTGGCTGCATAATCGGGTAGCCAGGGGCATCTAACCCCCAGCCCCCACACCACCCACCATGCGGGTCCGCAGTGGGCGGTTCAACGAATTGGCTCGC
>NZ_FUKJ01000347.1 GCF_900163745.1 Crenothrix polyspora | reverse complement strand
CACTTGCATGGCTTTAAACCCAACCATTCCACCAGCGGTCATTACAGAACAAGTCTTGCCAAAATTGCAGGATCGCCGCGTAGCAATGAGCCTGATTGCCGCTAACCGCGAAGTCGATAGTTTGATTCGGGATGGCGTAGCGGTTGAATTTGATGAAACCACCGCTGACGGTAACACCCAAAAACGCCATGAACGGGTGCGACTGATCGACTTTGATACGCCAGACAACAACCAATACCTGGCAGTTTCCCAATTATGGATTAAAGCTAGCACGCAAGCGCCCAAGGCAGCCTACCGTCGCCCAGATGTGGTTTTATACGTCAACGGCCTGCCGCTGGTGTTTATGGAATTAAAAAATTCCAACGTAAAATTACGCTCAGCCTATGACGACAACCTGACCCACTACAAACACGATATTCCGCAGTTATTCCACTGCAATGCGTTTTGTTTGTTATCGAATGCCATTGATACCAAAGTGGGCAGTTTAACGGCGGGTTGGGAACACTTTTTTAACTGGCTGCGCGTTGATAGCGAGAAAGAAATTGTTAATCGTAAAGAAATTGCCGAACACGGCACCAGCCTGGAGTTTGCGGTAGCCGGTTTATGTCAGCCGCCTAAACTGCTGGATTATGTGGAAAACTTTGTGCTGTACCACAAAGAAACCAACAAAATCATCGCCCAGAACCATCAGTTTATCGGCGTGAATAATGCCTATCAGCGTTTTTTACAGCGCAAACAGCTTGAAGGCCGCTTAGGGGTGTTCTGGCATACCCAAGGTTCGGGTAAAAGTTTTTCCATGATTTTTTATGCCCGTAAAATCTTCCGCAAAGTCACCGGCAATTTTAGTTTTGTGGTGGTCACTGATCGAAAAGATTTAGACAACCAAATTTACCGCAACTTTTTAAACACCGGCACGGTTAATGAAAGTGATGCAGCGCAACCTAAAAATACCGAAGAGATGCGTAAGTTTTTAGGGCAGAACAAAAAAGTGGTGTTTACCCTGATTCAAAAATTCCGTTACGACAAAGGAAGAAAATATCCCGCTTTGTTTAACCCAGAAAAAGAACAGCGCGAAGTGATTGTCATGGTGGACGAAGCGCACCGCACCCAATACAAATCGCTGGCGGAAAATATGCGCGAGGGTTTGAAAGGTGCGCATTTCTTGGCGTTTACCGGCACACCGTTATTGGGCAAGGAGCGTAAAACCAGCGCCTGGTTTGGGGATTACGTGTCTGAATATAATTTTCAACAGGCGATGGAAGACCAGGCGACTGTGCCGTTGTATTATGAAAAACGTGTGCCGGAAGTGCTGATTCAAAACGAAGACTTGGGCGAGGAATTTTACCAACTGTTAGAGGATGAAAACCTCGACGATGCGCAACAGCAAAAGCTGGAGCGAAAGTTTGCCCGTGAAATGGAAGTCATCAAACGCGATGATCGCCTGGAGACCATTGCCAAAGATATTGTCTATCACTTCCCGCGCCGAGGTTATCTGGGTAAAGCCATGGTGGTATCGTTAGATAAATTCACTGCCGTGAAAATGTATGACAAGGTGCAGTATCACTGGAAGGCAGAAATAAAGCGCTTGCATGGCTTAAGCAAGTACTCGACTAATGACATTGAAAAGGCACGCTTTAAAAAAATTATCGAGTATATGAAGTCGGTAGAAATGGCCGTCGTGATTAGCGATCCTAAAGCGGATGAAGAACGCTTCGAAAAAGCCGGTCTGGATATTAAACCGCACATTAAACGCTTGGAACAATTAGATTCACAAGGCCACGACCTCGAATATAACTTTAAAGACCCAGAGCACCCGTTGCAGTTAGTGTTTGTCTGTGCCATGTGGCTAACCGGATTTGATGCGCCGACCGTATCGACGCTGTATCTGGATAAACCCATGAAAGACCATACCCTCATGCAAACCATTGCCCGTGCCAATCGGGTAGCATCTTACCGGATTAAGGGTTATAGCGGCGAACTGATTGAAAAGAGAAACGGCGATATCGTCGATTATTACAATGTGTTCCGTAATATGAAAAAAGCCCTGCGTGATTACGCGCAAGGCAGTGATAACGTGGGCGATGAAAATCAGCAAGCACCCGTTCAAGAAAAATCAGCGTTGTTTGTATTACTGGATGATGCGATTGCGCAGACGGTAAGCTTTTGTAAAGAACGGGAGGTTGACCTGGAAGCCATTCTACAGGGGGAGCACACGTTTAAAAATATCACCCAGTTTGAGCAATACGCTAACACCTTGTTAAGTCTGGATGAGTGGCGAAAATCGTTTTATGTTTACGACAATACCGTGTCAGGTTTGTATGAAGCCTGCAAACCCGAAATATTCAAACAAACGCCAAGACCACTCATTGCGGTTATCCAATATCTGCGCGGCGTGATTGATATGTACGTTGAACAGGCGGATATTGATGTGGTTTGTCAAAAAATCGCTGAGTTGCTTGATGAAAGTGTGGTGGTGGATAACGCCGAAAAATTTTCAGTTAAAGAACACCAGGCCGAGTACCAGATTGTGCAACAAGGTAAGGTGTGGGACTTAAGCAAACTGAACTTTGACAAATTAAAAGAAGAATTTAAAGACGCAAAATATAAGCATATTGAAATAGCCGAAATGCGTGCGTTCATCGAGGACAAACTCAGACGGATGCTAGAACAAAACCATACGCGCGTGGATTTTGCGCAAAAGTTGCAGGAGATTATCGACCAGTACAATGCTGGCGGTTCTTCTACGGAAAACTATTTTGAAGATTTAATGAAGTTTACCGAAGGCATGAAAGCAGAAGATGAACGCCATGTTCGGGAAGGCTTAAGCGAAGATGAGCTGGAACTTTACGATACTTTACGCAAAGATAAACTCACCAAAGATGAAGAACAAAAAGTTAAGTTGGCTGCCAAACATTTGCTGACCCGTTTGCTAGATGAACATCCCAAAGTGTTAGTACAAGATTGGTGGAAAGACGGCCAAACGCAACGCAAAGTTAAAGCCGCTATTGAAGCAGTGTTGGATCAAGATTTACCTGATAGCTATGACAGAATGACATTTAAAGAAAAATCCGATAATGTGTTTGAGTTGATTGTAGAGTTTGCCGCTAATGGCAAGAAGTGGGCAGCGTGAGCATTGAAGACGATTTGACCCAAACCGTGTTGGCGGCTTATCCCGACACCCAAGCCATTTACCTGTTTGGTTCTTGGGGTACGGAAGACGAATGGCCGACCAGCGATTTGGACATGGCAGTACTGTTGCCGCCGAAACAAGCCAAGGACGTGAATTTTTGGGCTTGGATGGACTTAGCCATGCGCCTGGAAGCTATTATCCATAAGAAAGTGGATTTGCTCAATGTGCGGCAGGTATCCACGGTTTTCCAGAAGGAAGTGATAATGGCGGATCGGCGCATCTATACCGGTAACGAATATGCAGCAGACGAGTTTGAGATGCTGACTTTGTCGTTTTACCAGAAGTTGAATCAGGAGCGGGCGGAAATTCTGGCCGATGGATTACAAAGTGGGCGGTTTTATTTATGATTAACGAAACTATTTTGAATAAAAAAATCAGTATCGAGCGCTGTATTGTGCAAGTTGAAAAATACTATGCCCAACGTGGCGATGCGCCTTTTGAATACAATTATCTTCTGCAAGATGCTATTGCAATGAATTTACAGCGGATAGGTGAACTGACGATTGATATTGCCAATTACTTAATTAAAAAGAAAAAACTGGGTTTGCCACAAGACAGTGCGGATGCTTTTGTCTTGCTTCAACGCGCCGGATTGATTTCAGAAACACTGATGCAACACATGAAAGGCATGGTGGGATTCCGCAATATTGTCGTGCATGAATATAAAAAGCTGGATTTGGCAGTTATGCTGAACGTTATCGAACATCATCTCCACGAGCCTTTGGAATTTGCCAATTTAGCTTTGCGGATTATGGAGTAAGCTAATCGTAATTAACTGCCAAGACTGCTTTTGCCGGAAGCCGCCGCTCTCACGCCACCAAACGTGATTCCAGTAATGAAATAACTTTATTGCCGTTAATAATGCCAAGGGGTTCAGCCATGATAAATTCCGCCAGTGCTGAGATTGTATCCCAGTTTACCCTTTTGTTGACGAAGCTGTAAGCCGCCATAAACAGTTCGTCCCGCTTCTGATCCCGTTCTGTCTTACAAGATATAAAACGCTCCATGTATTCAGTGATGATATCCAAGTCTGAACTGCCGCCATAGGAATGTAATGCGTCAAGATGAATTAGATTGACATTAAAGACCTCACCATCACACAAAGCCACATATTTTGCTTCAGCCAGCGAACCCGCCAACAAATTGATGATATCGGCTTCGAAAGCACACCGATATTGTTCTTGTTGTGGCAGGGGATCATGCGGCATAGCTTCGGGAAATGGAATTAAACTGCCACCTTCAGCACTTACAATGCGTTTACCGTGCGAGACTTGTCCATACTGTTCTTGTTGTTTAATGATCGCTTGAAAATAAATGTCCGGTAATTGCTTCCACTTGTTGCCAAGATAAATTGCTGTGATGTGTCCTGCCTGGTGATAAACGATTCTTTTGTCAATTTCGACACGAGTGTCTTGTTTGGTACTAATGGTTGCGTTGTTTTTCATAATGATCTCGTTATTGTGCCAATTAAAAATAGGTCAAAAAGGCTTTGACACAGGAATAAATAGTTCAAAATGGTGAAAATTCAAGGAGAATGGTACGCATTAAATGAAATAAAATTTTTCTCGATCTTGCTGCATCCTGGCATACAAATCTTCTCGGCACTGTAACATCACAAATTTTATTGAAAAGCTAAGGTTAATCTTCTATGCTCGACGGCCAGGATTTAACTGGCGAATAAATCCTGAAGCCCCATTGTGTCCCCAAATTAATAATAAAAGGAAACCGTATGAAGATAGGTATACCTAAAGAAATTCACCCCGGTGAAAAACGTGTGGCGACCACGCCCGACGTTGCCGCACAAATAATCAAGCTTGGCTTTAGTGTCAGTGTAGAAAGTGGCGCAGGCGTTGCGGCAGACATTTCCGACGAGGCTTATAAAGCTGTTGGCGTAGAGATTGTTGCCGACACCAAAGCCTTGTGGAGCGGTGCGGACATTATCATGAAAGTCCGCGCACCGTCTGATGCCGAAGTTGATTTACTGCCCGAAGGCGGACGTTTGATCAGCTTTATCTGGCC
>NZ_FUKJ01000337.1 GCF_900163745.1 Crenothrix polyspora | reverse complement strand
TTCCGGTACAGATGGCATTTTTTATGCGCGGCGAATCGGAAGGGGATTTGCACCACAAGATCAACCGCTTGAATTCCCTACTTTTAGCCAACAACATCCAGCCGATCATGGAACGCGATGATTTGATCAGCCTGGACAGCTATATCCGTAACCTGCCGATGGCATACGATTATGAGCACGACAAGACCACTAGCCACCGTTCACGGCTGATGTTCAGCAAACAGGCCGCCAACCTGATGCCACTGTATGGGCGCTCCACAGGTATCGGACATCCTGGCATTTTATTGTATAACCGTGGTGCAGAACCGCTGACTTTCGATCCGTTAAATATCCTCGACCGTAAAAAGAACGGCCATGCGTTGATCATAGGTCCTACCGGTGCCGGTAAATCCGCTTTGCTGGTGTATTTGATCCTGCACATCATGGCGGTTTATCGGCCACGGGTGTTTATCATCGAAGCGGGCAATTCTTTTGGTTTGCTGGGAGAGTATTTTAAGGCGCATCAGGTCAGTGTTAATCAAGTGTCGTTGGCACCTTCAGCCGATGTCAGTTTGCCGCCGTTTGGTGAGGCGTTGAAGTTGTTAGAAAAATTTACTCGCAAAGCACAGCGTGAGCAACTCAAAGCCAAAGCTGCTGGCCGCTAAAAAATCACCTGGCCAGTATGGTAGGTTGGGTTGGTGCTGTTTCTTTATGCCCTTGGGTAAACCCAACATTCAACGTCCCATATGTTGGGTTGCGAAAAGCGTGTGCCCCAACCTACGGGGCTTTATTGAGCAAGTAATCTGTCGTATTCAGCGTGAGTGCCAATCCAAACCCAAAGGAAACCACCCTCAATCGGCGTGGCAAGCGCTCGGTAGTGTAAGCCCACACGAGCCGACCAGACTTTGCCGACTTTCTTAAACTGTAACGACGGATGGGAAGTATCTTTTTTAAGACGGTTGAAATTTTTGTCTGCAAGCGCTTGAATGTCTAGCGGGAGTTTTGCGTAACACACCCAAAAACTGGCTGTTGTTTTGTGTTTCAAAGGTCTCTCGTTTTTCCGGCTTGATGCTCAGCCAATGCGGCGTTAATAAGAAAATCCAGCTTTCCCGCATTTGAGTCAGCCTCAATTTGCTTGTCCCATCGGGATTGATCGAATTCAATCAGCCAATCACGAAGCTTGGCAAACGAAGCGCTGTCTAATTCCGCAATTTGCTCTTCTAGTATTTCTACACTCGTCATAAGGCACGCTCACAAAAAATTGACTATGATGGAATTATAACGCGCCTACTGGCAGGGATGATTTTTTTCATACGGGTGCAATTTTTTAGGTTGTGTATGCCTAACGCAAATTGCAACTAAAAAATCACCTGGCCAGCACGGTAGGTTGGGTTGATACTGTTTCTTTATGCCCGTGGGTAAACTCAACATTTAATTGTGCAATGGTGTTGGGTTGCCAAACAGCAGGCAACCCAACCTACGCGGCTATGTTTAGTGCGTTATAAATCATTGAACCAGTTTTCCACTTTTAAATCGGGTATGCGAGAAAATTCCCGCTCATTTGCAGTTACCACGATTAAATTTAGCGAAAAAGCATGGGCGGCAATCAATAAATCATGGCAACCGATGGGCAAACCTCTCCGCTCCAGATCGGCTCGGATGATTGCGTAAGTAACGTCCGCAGAATCTTGAAAAGGCAATACGGGTAAGCTTGCAAGAACTTGCTCGACATTAAACGTGAGCTTCGGTGATTGCTTTTTAGCCGCACCGTAACGTAATTCACACGCGACAATAATACTGGTGCAACTGTATTTTTCCCATCCTGAAGCCAGCATTTTTTCGGCCAGCCTACCTTGAGGATTTTTCACAAGCTCTGAGACGATGTTGGTATCCAGTAAATAACGATAATCGCCCATTTTAGAAAATATCTTCAGGTTCGACTATCGGATCAACTATGTCGGGAAAATCCTCATCCAGCCTTGGCAAGGTTGCCAGTAACTCCTTCAAGCTTTTTTTTCTGACCGGTTCAATAATCAGTGTGTTGCCTTCCTTACGGATGATCGCTTCGGTGCCTTCCAGTTCAAAATCGCGCGGAATTCGTATCGCTTGGCTGCGGCCATTTCTGAACAGGCTAACATGTCGTTCGTTGTGCATGACAATCCCCTATCATTGGTATATGACCGAGCATATGCCAGGGCTTTCAACATGTCAAGCGTCCAAAAAAGGAAATAGCGCTACGCGGCTGGTGATGCCCAAGGATGAAATTGAGCAGATTTCCCATTTTAAGGATTTGAATGTCGTGAGGAATCGCCAAAACCGGCTGATTCCGCTTACGTTCCCATCCAGGCTACTTTGCTACAGCATTCCAAACAGAACCGCCAAATTGCTTAGTAGCATCGGCACGGGTAATACCAGATAAATCACAATGATTTCGATTGCCCGATACAGGGGCAGGTAATACACGAGCACTTTTAATTGGAGCATTAGTAAAGCAGTAAGCATTAAATCGATTAGGTAATTGTTTAATAACCTCTTTTAGATTTCCACCTTTCTTACAATTTACACTTGCGCCCTCCAGTTTATCTTCTTGATTAACTTCTTCGCCTGAAAAATCACAAGTTTTACCTGTTGGCGTACCAGGGCTACCAGGTTGCCCTGATAATTTTACACCTCTAATTACAACTCCAGATTCAACTGGAACAACTCCATCCGCCGTAACATTAAATGGGATAATTGTGCTAATTAATAAGGTAATTATTAATGTGGCTAAATTTATTTTAAGCATTTATATATCCTTTAATTAAATTAAACACTGTGTTTTGATTAAAGTGAGTGGTTATCGCGTTAGAAATGATGATGTTAAAAGGCAGCGAGCCTCGCAGATTCTGCATACCGCAGCTAGGAGACTCGCTACCAAGTTAAATTAACGCACTGGCGGAGGAGGAATATTTGGCGGCGGTATATTTATATCTTTCGGTGGCTTCCCTGCTTCAGCAACAGTTACCAGCACAGTATTTAGAACCATTACAGCAAGCAGCGTGCTTGCTAATAGCTTTAAGAATTTCATAGTATCTCCTTGTTAAGAATGATGATGTTAAAGTGTTACCTACTATTAACTGGGTAGGTAGTTCCAGTGTTTAGCTCGTATGTAGCGCAACGCAATACGGGATGCTCAAGTCATTGCTATTGGTATTTTATCAACTACTATTTTTTGATCCCTTTAGCCCATCTCCTTATACACAAGTCTGCTAGGACTGATGAATCAAGGTGTTAAAAAACAGTCAATTTACAGCAGTGCAAATTTTTGATTCGTGACTACAATTGATAAATCAATGAATTGCACTGCTAGATTTCGCAGTTCTGAAAAGATGTGTATAAGGAGATGCCTTTAGCCTGAGGCAGTATCAGCAGCAGGGGCGGTTTCAGAAGCAGTAGATTAGAGTTGTTTTTTTAAATCAATGGCGGTTAGCTATATTAAAATTCCATATTCCAGCAGC
>NZ_FUKJ01000336.1 GCF_900163745.1 Crenothrix polyspora | reverse complement strand
GTGTTTAAGGTGCAGGCCAATATGGATCCGGCGCACCGTGACCGTGTAGCGTTTTTGCGGGTGTGTTCTGGCAAGTTTGAAAAAGGCATGAAAATCTATCATGTCCGCCTCGGCAAAACCGTACAGATTTCCAATGCCATCACCTTTCAGGCCGATACCCGCAAAAGCGTGGAAGAAGCTTTCCCTGGCGATATTATTGGCCTGCATAATCATGGCACTATCCAGGTTGGCGACACCTTTACCCAAGGCGAAACGCTCAAATATGGCGGTATTCCGTATTTTGCGCCGGAATTATTCCGCCGCGTTATTTTAAAAGATCCACTGCGTGCCAAAGCGCTGCAAAAAGGCTTGATCCAATTAACCGAAGAAGGCGCAACTCAGTTGTTCAGGCCGTTAAAAAATAACGATTTGATTTTGGGTGCGGTCGGTATTCTTCAGTTTGATGTGACGGCGTTCCGCTTAAAAGGCGAGTACAACGTCGAATGCGTGTACGACAACGCGCCGATCTCCACGGTGCGCTGGGTGACATCAGACAAACCGCTCAAACTGGAAGAATTCAAACGTAAAGCCTTTGAAAATCTGGCTGAAGATGGTGGTGGGCATTTGGTTTATGTCGCCAACAGCCGTGTTAATTTGCAACTGACCAAAGAACGGTGGCCGGATATTAAATTCAGCGCTACGCGGGAATTATAAATAATCGTCTCTACTCAATAGATGTTAAAAGTCCACGGAAAGCACAAAAGACACAAAAATTTTGATGTTGCAGCAAACATAAATTCTTTCCGTGTTTTTTGTGTCTTCCGTGGACGATATTCGTGTAATGAATACACTCACCTTGAAGTGCCTGTATTCTATTACGGCGCATACCGGCTAAAACTGGTACATCGCTCGGTTTGATTTGTATATACTATGCAGTACATCAGAGTATTTCTGTTTTTTATTGCACAAACCTAGACGGTTTTGCAATTGTTAGCCTAATGACTTAACGACAGTTTACAATTATTTGTTAGCTATAGCATAACCCGCTCCGACAGGACCCTACATGAATAACAGTTTAATACCAGAAGTTACCGGACAGAATGACATCGATCCTACGGAAACCAAAGAATGGATTGAGGCGCTTCAATCCCTCATCGAGCGAGATGGTAGTGAACGTGCTCATTTTCTGATTGAGCAACTGGTTGCAGTTACAAGGCACGCCGGATTCGATATTCCTTTCAGTGCCAACACCGCCTATCTCAACACCATCCCCGTGGCCAGACAAGCACCCTTTCCTGGTGACCAGTCGATTGAGTTAAAAATCCGCTCCTATGTGCGTTGGAATGCCATGATGATGGTACTCAGAGCCAATAAGCACACCAATGTCGGTGGCCACATTGCCAGTTTTGCCTCAGCGGCGACTTTATACGATGTCGGTTACAACCATTTTTGGCGTGCAACCTCAGAGCAACATGATTGCGATTTGATCTTTACCCAAGGCCATCTTACCCCTGGCGATTACGCCCGTTCGTTCTTGCTAGGTCGATTGACGCAAGAACAAATGGACAACTTCCGCCAGGAAGTCAACGGCAACGGCTTGTCGTCTTACCCGCACCCCTGGCTGATGCCAGATTTTTGGCAGTTCCCGACCGTGTCTATGGGTCTTGGCCCCATTATGGCGATTTACCAAGCCCGCTTCATGCGCTATCTGCAAGACCGTGGTTTTGCCGATACCTCTGAGCGTAAAGTCTGGAGTTTTTTGGGCGATGGCGAAACCGACGAGCCCGAATCTTTAGGCGCAATAGGCCTTGCCGGACGTGAAAAACTGGATAACCTGATCTTTGTGGTCAACTGCAATCTCCAGCGTTTAGATGGTCCTGTGCGCGGTAACGGCAAAATCATCCAGGAGCTGGAAAGTGAATTTCGTGGCGCAGGCTGGAATGTTATCAAGCTGGTGTGGGGACAACGCTGGGATGCCTTGTTAGCCCGTGACAAAGATGGCCTGTTAGCCGCACGTATGATGTCGTGCGTTGATGGCGATTACCAAACCTTCAAGGCCAAAGATGGCGCGTATGTCCGTGAGTTTTTCTTTAACACTCCTGAATTAAAAGCTATGGTGGCCGATTGGTCGGATCGGGATATTTGGGAATTAAACCGGGGTGGCCACGACACCTCCAAAGTCTATGCCGCCTTCCATGCGGCGGTTAATCATAAAGGACAGCCGACGGTTATTCTAGCCAAAACCATTAAAGGTTATGGCATGGGATCTTCGGGCGAAGCGCAAAACATTTCCCATCAGCAGAAAAAAATGAGTGACGACTCGTTGCGCCATTTCCGTGATCGTTATGATTTGCCGGTCAGCGATGAGCAATTGCACGATCTACCGTACCTCACTTTTCCTGAAGGCTCGAAAGAACTGGTCTATATGAACAAGTGCCGTACTGAGTTGGGCGGACATTTGCCGGCCAGACGCAGTAAATCGTATGCGCTGGATGTCCCCGTACTCAATGATTTTAAAAGTTTGCTGGAAGCTACCGGTGAAGGTCGTGAAATCTCCACTACAATGGCATTTGTGCGCTTGCTCAATATCCTGACCAAAGATAAAAACATCGGCAAGCGCATTGTGCCGATAGTGCCCGATGAATCCAGGACCTTTGGTATGGAAGGTATGTTTAAGCAGCTCGGTATCTGGTCTCAGGTCGGCCAATTGTATACCCCGCAAGATGCCGGTCAGCTGATGTTCTATAAAGAAGACAAGCACGGTCAGGTTTTACAGGAGGGCATTAACGAAGCCGGTGGTTTGTGTGACTGGATCGCCGCAGGTACCTCGTATTCCACGCACAATGTGCCGATGATACCGTTCTTCATCTATTACTCCATGTTTGGTTTCCAACGCGTAGGTGATTTGATTTGGGCAGCGGCCGACCAACGCACCCGTGGTTTTTTAATGGGCGGTACCGCCGGTAGAACCACCTTAAACGGCGAAGGCTTGCAACATGAAGATGGCCACAGCCATCTTATGGCGGCAACCGTGCCCAATTGTATGTCTTACGACCCTACGTATGCTTATGAACTGGCCGTTATTATCCAGGATGGCTTACGCCGTATGTATGTGGAACAGGAAGACGTGTTTTACTACATCACCGTGATGAATGAAAACTACGCGCATCCTGCCATGCCTAAAGGTGTGGAATTGGACATTCTCAAGGGTATGTATTTATTTCAAGCCAGCGCCAAGAAAAAAGGCGTGCGCATACAACTGTTAGGTTCTGGCACTATTTTCCGCGAAGTTGAAGCGGCAGCAATAATGCTGCGTGACGATTGGGACGTTGAGTCTGATGTCTGGAGTTGTCCTAGCTTTACCGAATTAGCCAGGGATGGCCAAAACTGCGAGCGTTGGAATCGTTTGCATCCCACTGAACCCGCGCGAATCTCGCATGTTGCCCGTTGTCTGGATAATGCGAAAAATCCAGTTGTTGTTGCGACGGATTATGTCCGCGCCTACGCCGAACAAATTCGTGGCCTCATCGTAGCACCGTATACGGTGTTAGGGACAGATGGCTTTGGTCGCTCGGATACCCGCGAAAATCTACGCAAGTTTTTCGAGGTAGATCGTTATCATGTTACCATCGCCGCGCTGAAAAGCCTGGCCGATATGGGGCAATTTGATGCCGCTAAAATCGATGTCGCCATTGCCAAATACGGCATTAACCCCGATATAAAAGCGCCTTGGTTGGTTTAAGGGAAGGAACAGACGATGCTTATTGAAATTAAAGTCCCGGATGTGGGCGCACCTAACGTTGACGTTATTGAAGTACTGATACAGGCAGGTGATACGGTCGTACTGGATCAGTCAATTGCTACCCTTGAGGGCGATAAAGCCAGTATGGAGCTACCGTCAACGGCAACCGGTGTGGTGCAGCAAGTTCATATTAAGCCAGGTGATAAAGTTTCTGAAGGTGCGTTGATTGCAACGGTGTTGGTGGCTGAAACCGCCGCCGTCACAGAACCCGCTCCCACACAAGCCATCGAAGCCCCTGCACCTGTTACACCTCCCGCTATCAAGCCCGCAGAACCTGCATCCATTACCCCGCCTTCAGTACTCAGTATTGCCCATACAGCCCAAGCAGCGACAAGTGTAACCATCAGTAATCCCGCCGTTCATGCTTCACCG
>NZ_FUKJ01000335.1 GCF_900163745.1 Crenothrix polyspora | reverse complement strand
GTCTATCGCCATTATCGGTGCGGGCGCAACCGGCGTTGAGTTGTCGGCACAATTGCACGAAGTCACCAACGTGCTGGCGACTTATGGCTTACGGGATGCCAATGACGTTAAGCTGTGCATCGTTGAAGCGGCAACGCAATTACTACCGGCATTGCCTGCCCGGTTAGCTTTAGCCACGCAGCGGCAGTTGGTAGCGCTGGGCATTGACCTTAAATTGGGTCGACGTGTGGTTGAAATTACCCCGGCAGCGATTGTGACCCATGATGGCGACTACATTACTGCCGATCTCAAAGTTTGGGCGGCAGGCATTAAAGCCCCCGACTGGATGAAAGATTTGGATGGCCTGGAGACCAATCGCATTAATCAGTTAGTGGTCGATAAAACCTTAAAAACCAGTGATGACGCTATTTTCGCTATAGGCGATTGTGCGGCCTGCGTCTGGAAAGGCCATGACAGCAACGTTCCGCCACGGGCACAAGCCGCGCATCAGCAAGCATCAACCTTATCTCAATCGCTGATTAATCGATTGAATGGCGGCGCTTTGGTCGAGTTTGTTTATCATGATTATGGTTCTCTGGTGTCATTGGGCCAATACACCACGGTAGGCAATTTAATGGGTAATCTGATGGGGTCGGTCAGTATCGGCGGATTTATTGCCCGCGTGTTTTACCTGTCTTTGTATAAAATGCACCAGGTGTCCATACACGGCTATTTTAGAACGACTATGTTGACGCTTTCCAATCTGTTTAGACGCAGTGCTTTTGCCAAAATAAAAATGCACTAGATTTTTTAACTTTACTATAAAAATAATAGCCCATGTTTCAAGTTGAATACGAATTTAGAGAAGAAGATTTAGTCCATTTTAATCAAATGCGTTTTATGCAGACTGAGGAATATCAAAGCAACATCAGGAAAAATCGTTGGATTGTGCCAGGTGTTATGACCTTGATTGCCTGTTTTTATTATTATTACTACGGTGATATAAAATCGGGCGGTTACATTATGGTGGTTGCTGTGTTGTGGAGCCTGTTTTCGCCACGCATCATCCTGCTGGACGTACACCGTAAAATACTGAGTCACTATACCTACAAAGAAAAAAAGCAGATGTTCGGGATGTACACGCTAACCATTGATCCGCAAAATCCACAATATCTTTTGGAAAAGTCGCCCAGTGGCAATAATAAAATGGCATGGGCGGATATGGTTCGGTTGGAGTATGGCAGACGCTACGTTTATATTTACCTTGATTTAGAAACCGCTTTGGTTATTCCTGTGGCTACCGTTAAATCTGGCAATCTTGAAGAGTTTTCTAAACAGGTGGAAAAGATGATTGACCGGTTCGCTTAAGCGTATGAAAAGGAATATTTTTCTGATCGGTTTTGGATTGTTGGTCTCCAGTTATTGCCTTGCGGCCGAGAAAATAACGCTGCGTATCGGTGTTCAAGCGACTGGTACGGTAGTGTGGGAATTATCGGCCATGCAAGCTGACCCAGCCTTTAAAAACAGCGATTTTCAACTGGACATACACCCAGTCGCCACTGCCGAAGCGGGTAAAATCGCTTTGCAGTCGGGCGCTGTCGATATGATTGTTTCCGACTGGATTTGGGTGTCCAAACTGCGTCATACGGGTGCAGATTTTACTTTTTATCCTTATTCGACGGCTTCCGGTGGCTTGGTTGTCCCTGAAAAAAGTGCTATCCAATCCATCAAAGATTTGCCCAGGAAACGTTTGGGCATAGCCGGTGGCGAACTGGATAAGAACTGGCTGTTTTTGCAGGCACTGGCCGCAAAAGAAAATATCAAGCTGAATGATTCGGTAGAAAAAGTCTTTGGTGCGCCGCCGTTAGTCAATGAACAACTCAAGCAAGGCCGAGTGGATGCGGTGCTGACTTATTGGCATTTTGCCGTGGGTCTGGAAAGTGAAGGTTACCGGCAGATTATCGATGGTAAAGCCATATTGCAAGGCTTGGGCATTCAAGAGCAGATGCCAATGATAGGTTATGTTTTTAAAGAAAGCTGGGCTAACGACCACAAACAGGCCGTTAGTGCTTTTTTTAAAGCCAGCAAACAAGCCAGAGATGGTTTATGTGCATCGGATACTGTTTGGCAAACAGTTATCCCCTTGCTTAATGCCGACAAGGTGACGACACAAACCAAACTGCGCCAACGTTACTGTGAAGGTACTGTCATCCAGTGGGGAGAACCAGAACAACAAGCCGCAGGGCGTATTTACAGCTTACTGCGTACATTGAGCAGTAATCAGTTGACGGGTGATACGGAAAACTTGTCGCTTGGTACGTTTTGGTCGTTGAAGTAACGTTGAATGTTATGCGTGTGCAACGGGGTAAATCTTTCACGGACAAGGTTCAGGTTCGTTAATCGCTTAACTTTTGTGACGTAAGGCGGACCAAGATGTTTGAACGAAAACATGAAAAACTCGCACACATCTCGGTTTTTGTCTGGAGAATGGTAGCCTCTGTTGCAATGGCGGCAAGCTTGGTTGCCGCTGCTTTATCGATGGGTATTTTGGGTTATCACCGGTTGGCAGGACTTGACTGGGTTGATTCATTTTTAGAAGCGGCAATGATTTTGGGTGGCATGGGGCCGGTTAGTCCGCTGGTCACGACAGATGCAAAATTGTTTGCCGGGTGTTACGCGCTGTTTAGTGGTCTGATATTTGTTGCTGCAATGGGCATTGTATTTGCGCCTGTCACACATCGTATACTGCATAAATTCCATATTGATGAAGAGGATTTACGCTAATTATGCCTAATAAAGGCTTATCGTTCCTATCTGCTTTGCTGTTTTTGGCGGTTTGGCAGGGCTTATCCAGTTATCTCGATTCAAACACACTGCCGACACCTGCTACCGTTGCCGTTGTTTTCTGGAAAGAATGCCGTTCAGGGGAGTTACCTTTTCATCTGGGTGTCACTTTACTGCGGCTGGTCGTGAGCTTTATCATCGCCATGGGCTTAGGGTGTGCTATCGGTATACTGCTGGGGCGCAATAAAAAACTGGATGTGTTTTTTGATAACTGGCTGGTTATTTTCCTAAATGTGCCCGCATTGGTGACCATTATTTTATGTTACGTCTGGTTTGGTCTGGTGGAGGCGGCGGCGATTTTGGCAGTGGTGGTTAATAAGTTACCGAATGTTATTGTGACGATACGCGAAGGCACACGGACACTCGATCCAGACTTGCTGGCTATGGCGCGGTGCTATCGTTTCAGTCGCCGCAAGACCTTGATTCATGTGATCTGGCCACAACTGCATCCGTTTGTGATGGGAGCGACGCGTTCAGGATTGGCATTGATTTGGAAAATCATTTTAGTGGTTGAATTATTGGGGCGCAGTAATGGTATGGGCTACCAGTTGCATCTGTTTTTCCAGATGTTTGATGTGGCCAGTATTTTGGCCTATACCGTTGCCTTTGTGTCCGTTATCCAGCTGATAGAGTTAACGATACTCAAGCCGCTGGATAGAAAATCGCAACAGTGGCGGCGCTGATGGTCGATATTCACGTCACTATCAACAATAAAACCTTTGCGACAGTCAAAGCGCCGACGATTGCTGATTTTAAGCTGTCGCTGAACTCAGGTGAATTTGTATGTTTGGTAGGTGCTTCGGGGTGTGGTAAAACCACCTTGCTCAATATTATTGCCGATTTGGATCACGACTACGATGGCGATATTTTGGTTGATAAGCAACACAAAATCCCCAAAATTGGCTATATCTTTCAGAATCCACGATTATTACCTTGGCGCACAGTCAGGGAAAATATTGAGCTGGTATTGGAAGATCAACACGCTGCCAGTACGATTGATGCGTTACTGGAAACCATGCAACTGACGCAGCACCAGCATGTTTATGCGGATCGCTTGTCGTTGGGTATGAGCCGCAGGGTATCGATTATCCGCGCCTTTGCTATTAACCCCGATATTTTGTTGATGGATGAACCTTTTGTCTCGCTAGACCCTCCTACGGCAAGACAGGTTAGAGCGTTGTTATTGCAATTGTGGCAGCATCGCCCCCATACCGTTTTGTTTGTTACCCACGATTTGCGCGAGGCGATTATACTCGCTGATAAGCTTATTTTCCTGTCCGCGACACCAATGCAGATCATCAGTGAAATTAGTGTACCGATTCCGCGACATGAGCGGCATAACGAACAGGCGGTAGAAACCTTCCGGCAACAGTTGCTGAACGATCATCCAAAAATTAGCCAGCTGTTGTGATAGGGTGTTTTTCAGTAAAAACGGTTGCGGAAACCCTTAAAATATTCGATACTCTCAATACGCTTGCCTTGTCATAAAACTTTGGAGATGTTTCAATCCACGCTCGACTTCATCCGCAGAGCGAAACCCGCCGACGGATAGAAGTCGCTGGGTTGTCCATCCCCATGAATGAGGCGGTTATAGCAAAGGGTAACGATGCGTTGGTATCGTTGTCAAATTTAAAAATCCCCCTGAAGGGGGAGGTTTCAGATAATTTAGGTATTTAGATGAAAAAAGCATTTATCTTAGGATTGGCCATCATTGCCGTGAGTCCCTACGCAGCGTTTGCTGCTGATGACCAATACCCTGCATCAAATTTTCAACCCAGTGTTGTTTATATGGATGAACAACTTGCCGCACAATCCTCTGCTGCCAAAACAGAAGTGGATCCGAAGTACCCGGCCGCAAGTTTTGAACCTACGGTCATCTATATGGATGAAAAGGCTGCTCAATCATCAACCACTGTTGCAGCGCAGGCAGAAGTCGATCCCAAATACCCTGCTTACAATTTCCAGCCTAAGGTTATTTATCCTTAAATAGCTATTTTGTGCTTGGTGCAACTATCAAGCACTGACTTGTTTGAATATGTACACGCTGATCTGTCCATATAAAATCGCCAAAATTATTGTGATGTCACGACTATAAACATGGAACAACGTACTGCCGAGGTTGAGCGTAACACGCTCGAAACTCAAATAACTGTTAGCATTAACCTGGATGGCGTGGGCAAGTCATCATTTGCCACCGGTGTGCCGTTCCTGGATCATATGATGGATCAAATTGCCCGGCACGGACTGATCGATATTGACGTTCGTGCCAACGGTGATTTGGAAATTGATGCCCACCACACCGTGGAAGATATTGGCATTACTTTGGGACAAGCCTTTGCCAAAGCGGTCGGCGATAAAAAAGGCTTGCAGCGTTATGGTCATGCTTATGTGCCTTTGGATGAAGCCTTGTCACGCGTAGTTGTTGATTTTTCGGGTCGCCCCGGTTTGTTTTATGACGTTAAATTTACCCGTGGCATGATTGGTCGTTTTGATGTCGATTTGTTCCGTGAGTTTTTTCAGGGTTTTGTCAATCATGCCGGTGTCACCTTGCATATCGATAACTTGAAGGGTGCAAACGCCCATCATATCGCCGAAACCATTTTTAAAGCCCTGGGTCGGGCATTGCGTATGGCAATTACCGCAGATCCCAGAATAGCCGGTATCGTACCATCCACCAAAGGTAGTCTTTAAACCTGAATACGCTTTGGTCGCTTGTTCACTCTTTCTCAGTTTATTCGTCACTATGTCTTCAGTTGCTGTTATCGATTACGGAATGGGTAATCTCCACTCCATCGCCAAGGCGCTACAAGTTGTCGCTCCCGAAACCGATGTCCATGTTGTTTCCGATGCCGCCAGCATACTGGCTGCGGACAGGGTGGTATTCCCAGGCGTTGGTGCCATTCGCGATTGTATGCAGGCACTTGAACGCACCGGTTTATCCGATGTTATCAAAACTGTCGCCCGATCTAAGCCGTTTTTAGGCATTTGTTTGGGTATGCAGGCATTGCTATCCGATCATGAGGAGAATGGCGGTACGGCTGCACTGGACATTCTGCCTGGCCACGTCGTGCATTTTGCTGAAAAATTAACAGACGCTGCGGGGAATCCCCTAAAAATTCCGCACATGGGCTGGAATCAGGTGCATTATAAGGCGCATCCGTTGTGGGAAAACATTCCACAAGACAGCCGGTTTTATTTTGTCCACAGTTACTATGCCAAGCCTGATAACGTGTCTATGATAGCGGCAAGTACGCAATATCCCAATGATTTTGCCTGTGCCTTGGCGCAAGATAATGTCTTTGCCGTACAGTTTCACCCCGAAAAAAGTCAGGCCGTTGGTCTGCAATTATTAAAGAACTTTTTGCACTGGAATGGTCAAGCCTGATTGTTCGTCGCCAAGGATACCCTTAAGTTATGTTACTGATACCTGCAATTGATTTAAAAGACGGCAAGTGCGTGCGTTTGCGCCAAGGCCGCATGGAAGATGATACGATTTTTTCCGACGATCCGGTTGCGGTAGCCGGTAAATGGGTAGCGCAAGGCGCGAAAAGAATACATTTGGTTGATTTGGATGGCGCGTTTGCCGGTAAACCCAGAAATGCCAGCATCATTAATGCGATAGTGGCCGCTTTTCCTGATGTGCCGGTGCAAATCGGCGGCGGTATTCGTGATGAAGATACCATACAGGCCTATCTGGATGCCGGTGTCGAATACGTGATTATTGGCACCAAAGCCGTCAATGAACCGCATTTTGTCCGCGATATGGCCAGGGAATACCCGCGCCGCATTATAGTCGGTCTGGATGCAAAAGATGGTAAAGTGGCGATTGATGGTTGGTCCAAGCTGTCCAAGCACGATGTTATCGACATGGCTAAACATTTTGAAGCCGATGGTGTAGAAGCTATTATTTATACCGATATTTCCAGGGATGGCATGATGCAGGGTGTCAACGTAGAAGCGACGGCGCGTCTGGCCAGGGCTATTACTATTCCTGTTATTGCCTCCGGTGGCATCACTAATATTGATGACATTATCGCCTTGGGTGCGGTGGCCGAGGATGGCATTATGGGGGCAATTACCGGTCGGGCTATTTACGAAGGCACTTTAGATTTTGCCAGCGCACAGCAGTTGGCTTTGCAGTATTAAAGTATTGTGAAAAATCCAGTGCAAATCAGGCAACTGGCTTACGAACGACTTGAAGAAGCGCAAATATTAGCTCAAAATGGCAAATACGATGGAGCGTTTATTTGGCAGGCTATAGCATTGAATTAATGCTAAAAGCGAAAGTTTGTGAGCAATTTGGTATCGATAACTTGTTTGATGAAACGTTTAAGTTTCCAGGCATAGCCGAGGCTAGAAGAGCGGTTAAAACCCATGATGTTGCTGCGTTATTTATTTTCAGCGGCTTGCGAAAGAAGTTTGAAATAGCCAAAAGCGTCAATAAAATACTTGAGCAAACTAACACATGGCTTTTTGATGCTTCGGGGCATTGTGTCTGGAGTGAACAGATCCGTTATCTACCCGTGGGTTCACAAAAATCATTTTTTGTCTTGGATTTTATTGAATTATTAGGTCATGAGGAGGGCTTGTTGCAATGGATAAAAATGAGTTAATCGGCAAATTACAAGATTTCAAACAGGCCTGTTACGATAAAGGTTATATTGAAAATGAATTATATTTGCAAGAAGCGTATCCAGGTGTAATACCGACTTCATTCATTGTCAATATGATCGCCAAAAAGCAATGGTTAGACAGAGCTGTTCATAGAGGTAAAGCCTTGGATCAGCTTATTGACGTACTGTGGGAAACCACTGAAGCTAAAACCCGCGAGAATATCTTTACCCTGAGTATTTATGGCGAAGACGAACGCCACAAAATTGAACCGCCACCACTTAAGCAATCCGCATGAGCCTAGCCAAACGTATTATTCCCTGTTTAGATGTCGATAATGGCCGCGTCGTTAAAGGCGTTAAATTTGTTGATATCCGTGATGCCGGCGACCCTGTTGAAATTGCCAGGCGCTACGACCGCGAAGGTGCGGATGAACTGACTTTTCTCGACATTACCGCCACCCACGATAACCGCAACACCATGGTTCATGTGGTGGAGCAGGTCGCCAGCCAGGTGTTTATTCCGTTGACTGTCGGTGGCGGTATTAGAACGCTGGATGATATTCGCCGGATGTTGAATGCTGGTGCAGATAAGGTCGGTATTAACAGCGCCGCTGTTTTTAATCCTGAGTTTGTGCGGGAAGCTGCGCAGCGTTTTGGATCGCAATGTATTGTAGTTGCAATTGATGCCAAAAAGGTCAGTGCCGAAGGTGAGCCGAATCGCTGGGAAATTTTTACCCACGGTGGCCGCAAAGGTACGGGTATAGATGCAGTTGAATGGGCGATAAAAATGGTCGATTACGGTGCGGGGGAAATTCTCCTGACCAGTATGGACAGGGATGGCACGCGCGAAGGTTTTGATTTGCCATTAACACGGGCTATTAGTACAGCGGTGACTGTGCCGGTGATAGCTTCTGGTGGTGTGGGCAATCTGGATCATTTAGCTGATGGCATTATTGAAGGTAAAGCCGATGCAGTGTTAGCGGCGAGTATTTTTCATTTTGCTGAATATACGATTGAGCAGGCTAAACAGTGTATGGCACAACGGGGGATTGAGGTCAGGTTATAATGCAGTTTGAGTGGGACGATGCTAAAAATCAGCTCAACATTCAAAAACACGGTATAGACTTTCAAGATGCTTGCACTATTTTTGATGCGGCTGTTCTTGAATGGGAACAAGCTGATGCGTTATCTGAACACGGAGAAATACGTATAAATGCTTTAGGCGTTATGCGCGGTTATGAAGTTTTTGCAGTTTATTGTGAACGGCAAAACGGGCAGTTATTCGCTTTATTTCAGTACGGCAGGTAAATAAAGATGAACGTGAAACATACTACCGATACACAAACAGACTGGGCTAAATTAGCACGGCGTGATGACAATGAAATAGACTATTCGGATGCGCCTGCGCTGTCTTCGGAATTGCGTTCGCTGAGAATACGGCAACCTGATGGTCGAACGGTGCTTATTAATAACAGTACGATAGAAATTGATGCGGATGTGTTAGCGTGGTTTAAAACGCATAGCGTCAATTATCAAGATCATATCAATCAATTATTACGCAACTATATTAAACATGAACTGGTTGAATGAAATAAGCTGGACATCAGATGGCTTAGTGCCGGTTATCGCACAACAAGCTGAAACCGGCAAAATATTGATGTTTGCCTGGATGAACCACGAATCCTTACAGCTCACCGTGCAGGAAGGCTATGCGGTTTACTGGTCAAGATCACGCAATAAGCTCTGGCGCAAGGGTGAAGAATCCGGCCATCGCCAAAAAGTTGTGGCCTTGTTTATGGATTGTGATGAAGATGTGTTGTTGCTCAAAATTGAACAAGAGGGCAATATCGCCTGTCACACCGGTAGAGAAAGCTGTTTTTACCGGCAGTTATTGGATGGACAATGGCAATCCGTTGAACCTGTGTTAAAAAATCCCGACGCTATTTACAAAAAACATGAGTGACATATTAGAGCAGCTCGATCAAATCTTGGAGCAACGCAAAGCGCAATCGCCCGATAAATCTTACGTATCTAGCCTTTATAATAAGGGGTTGGATCATATTTTAAAAAAAATCGGCGAAGAAGCCACCGAGACAGTGATTGCTGCAAAAGACGGTGATCCACAAAAAATTATTTATGAAACTGCCGATTTGTGGTTTCATTGCATGGTGATGCTGGCACAGCAAGGACTGAGTTCGCACGAGGTATTGCTGGAATTGCAACGTCGTTTTGGTTTATCCGGCCTGGAAGAAAAATCTCAACGTAATAATGAATAACCGTATAGCGGTACTATACTGGTCAGTTGAGTTTAAAATACTTTCATTAGTTAATGATTGTGATATACCGCGTAGATTTTAGTCGATTGACGGGAGCATAAAATGGGCATTAGTGTTACTAAGTTATTAATTATATTGGTGATTGTTATTATCGTATTTGGTACCAAACGTCTTAAGAACATAGGCGCTGATTTGGGTGGGGCTATCAAAACCTTTCGTAAAGCGGTTAAAGACGGTGAAGAGCAGACGGCTGATGCTGGCGATGATGTCATCGACAGCGAGGTTACTGCCAAAGACAAAGATAAAGTCTAAGCCATGATTGAAAATATAGGCTTTTCCGAGCTGTTGATGGTGGGTCTGGTGGCCTTGTTGGTAATAGGTCCTGAGCGTTTGCCTAAGGCTGCACGCCTGCTTGGCTTTTGGATAAGCAAGACGCGTAATATGGTCGCCTCTGTAAAAGAAGAAATTAAGGAAGAATTTCACGCTGAAGAAATACGCCAAATGTTAAAAGAGCAAGCCGGAAGTCTGGAAGATTTGCAAGGCGTACTCGATGAGATGAATAGCAGCACACACGACCTTAAAACCTCATTGGACAAGCTTCCGCAACACGTAGAGCAATCGATTAAATCCCCGCATGATAAATAACCCTGAAGAGGCTACCGAGCAGCCCTTTATCAGTCATTTGATAGAGCTGCGTGATCGACTTTTACGCATCGTTTTAAGTGTTCTGGTTGTGTTTTTGGGTTTGTCGTCTTATGCCAACAACATCTACACCTATTTAGCCGGTCCGTTGTTAAAGCACATGCCCAAAAATAGCACCATGATTGCTATTGAGGTGGCATCGCCATTTTTTATACCGTTTAAATTAGCACTGGTCGTAGCGATTTTTATTTGTGTCCCGTTTATCCTGTATCAGTTTTGGGCATTCGTTGCGCCTGGCTTGTATAAACGTGAACGGCGCATGATTTTCCCCTTGTTGATCGCCAGTACCCTGTTATTTTATTTGGGGGTGGCGTTTGCCTATTTTGTGGTTTTTCCGCTGATTTTTGGCTTTTTGACGGCCGCTGCGCCTGTCGGTGTCGCAGTTATGACCGACATCGGCAAATACCTGGATTTTGTCTTAACGCTGTTTTTTGCCTTTGGCGTGTGTTTTGAAGTCCCCATATTTACCATCGTTCTGGTTTGGTCGGGTTTAATTAGCAGGGCTTCTCTCGCCGAAAAACGGCCTTATGTGATTGTCGGCGCATTTGTGATCGGTATGGTATTGACACCGCCAGATGCCATATCGCAAACCTTATTAGCCATACCCATGTGGATGTTATTTGAGATTGGTTTGTTGTGTTCACGTTTGTTTGTGCGAAATGACGAAGAAGCCGATATTAATAACGCTTTGGAATATTTTAAAGATGACGATAATTAACTGAAAAAATAATTACCATCCGTGTGTTGGTGTGAGTACAGAGATTCTACTTTGAGGATAATGTAATGAAATTCCAGATTTTTTGCTTGAGCATAGTTACATTGGCGTGTTCAGTATCGGTATTGGCTGCCGATCTTGAACGGGCAGAAGTAGAGCAGCGTCTTGCCAAGGCTGATGCTACACACAAAGCGGATTTAAAGCGCAAAGATTTAACCGAGATGGATTTATCCGGCCTGGATTTTAGACATGCCAATTTGTGGGGCTCAGATTTACGCCGTGCTAATTTAAGCAAAAGCGATCTTTCAGGATTGAACCTCGATTTAACGGTGATGACTAACATTAATCTTGCCGATTCCAATCTATCCAAGGTCAGTGTGTTTGGTGTCCACATGAATAGCGCCAATCTCAGCAATGCCAATTTGTCCGAAAGTCGCTTCATAGCCAATTTAGACCGCTCCAATCTCAGTCATGCCAATTTGGAGAAAGTAAACTGGGGTGTGGATATGAAAAATCAGTCTATGGGCGTGATGCGTGTTAGCTTAAACGGCGTAAACTTGTCCGGTGCCAATATTAAGGATGCCAATCTTGATCGTGCCCTGATGCGCCGTGCTGATTTGACTGGCGCACAGTTGCAAAGATCCAATCTGTTTGGGGTTGATCTGTCTGGTGCTGATTTGTCCGGTGCCGATTTATCCGGTGCTGATTTAACCGCTGCTATATTTGAGGATACTAAATTTATCGGCGCTGATTTAAATGGCACGCATTTCAGTAATATTTCGGATAAGGCAATGCTTAAGAATATTGCCACCGGGAAAAATTTTGATAAGGCTGTTTTTAAATAAATTTAATGGTCAGCTTTTAAAAAGTAGGACATGATTTAGCCGATTTACAGGGATAAAGTCCGTGTAACTCCGTCTTATCGGTGTCCCTGTGTTCTATTGTATTGCTGTGCCAACATACTTTGTAGTGACTAAATTTCAAGGTATTCTCGCTCCAAACGCATTTTCATGCGTTTTTCAATAACCCGAAAATGCGCCTCATCTTCTTCGCATAGCAGGGAAATAGCCAGGCCGCTTTGACCCGCACGCCCTGTTCGGCCAATGCGATGAATATAATCGTTTGGCGATCTAGGTAAATCAAAATTGATGACAGCCTCTAATTGTTCTATATCAATGCCTCTTGCAGCCAAATCGGTGGCGATTAACACCCGACATTCACCCTGTTTAAATTTTTTTAGAGCCAGATTACGAGCTGCTTGAGTCTTGTCACCGTGCAAGGCCATTGCGTAAATGTCTGCTTTACCCAGTTTTAACACCAGGCGATTACAGGTGTTTTTAGCATTGGCAAACACCAATACCTGCTGTAAATCACCCTCGTTAATAAGGTGGGCTAACAGGGCATTTTTACGTTCCTGTGTTACCGTAATAACCCGTTGCTCAATGAGCGATTTTGCTTGTACAGCACAATCAATCTGCACAGGTTGTACCAGTAGCGTTGCAATGAGTTGATCCAAGTCAGGCGGGAAGGTGGCTGAAAAAAGCAGGTTTTGGCATTTTTTGGGTAATAATTCCAGTATTTGATTCAATTCGGCACTAAAACCAAGTTGCAGCAAACGATCCGCTTCGTCCAATACTAAGGTTCTTGTGTACGAAAACTTGACTGCATTGTGCTGTGCTAAATCCAGTAAGCGTCCAGGCGTTGCGACAAGGATATCGGCACCACCGCGTAATGCCAGCATTTGTGGGTTGATGTTCACCCCCCCGTAAACACTGTGTATTTTAATCCGTGGTGTGATGGTGCTAGCGTAGTCGGTTAGTGCATCAGCAATTTGTAAGGCGAGTTCGCGGGTTGGCACCAAAATGAGAACTCCGATCTGATTACCGGTCATCACTTGCTTGGGTTGTTCACGATGTTGCAGTATTTTTTGCAGCAGCGATAAGCCAAATGCCGCTGTTTTACCCGAACCGGTTTGTGCTTTCGCGCGTAAATCATGTCCCGCTAAGATAATGGGAATGGTTTGAGCTTGTATTGGTGTTGGGTGGTTATAGCCACGCTGTTCGATAGCCGTTAATAACGTCGATGATAAACCTAAGCTGGCAAAATTAATTGTGGTTGGGGTTGGTTGCATGATGTCGAGGGTAAATGAGTTTGGAAGTGGGGATTTAAAATTGATGGCTAGTGGCTATGTTCGAAGCCGGTTATTGTCCATGTATCAATTTGTTGGGTGTTGACTTGCCTAATGCCGATTTTTTGGCGCTGATTTAACCGCCACTATACGCGATGATGCTAGATTTACCGGCGCTAAATTTGAATGGAACACGCTTTGATGGTATTTCGAATAATGGCTATCAACTTAAAACGGGGCAAAGTAAGTATCCCTTGGCAAAGTTGAGGGCTTTATGTTGTGAGCTGCTCAAGGCGGCAAGGGTGTCGCCAACCGGACAAGATAGTTGACGCAAGACATAAAGCCGTTGCACAAACTGTGCGTAAAAGTTAAGCCGGCACAGTTTGATTAGCATACTTTATTCGCACGTTTTGTAAATTCCTGCCCAAAAACTTATAACAAGCACGTAAAAAACGGTTAAGATAACTTTTTCACTTAAGCAAAAAACATAATGAGTTTTAAATCCAGTTTAATAAAAACCGCAATTAAATTAACACCTAATGCCTTGATTGCGTGGGGAGCAAATATAGTATTGAAGGGCATTGTAGAGCTGTCAGAATTTAGTTTTGATTTAGATGCCCGTACAGTCTACGTACAAGCAAGGCTTTACGGGGAAGAAGACATTATTGAAGTTTCGCTGCAAAATTTTGCCGTTATTAACGATGAAGGAACTTACAAATTTATCTTGCAACAAGCTCAATCGAACCGTCCGTGGTTGGATAATTTGCTGTCTCGTATTGTAGGAAAAGCCTGGAAAATTCCTATGATAGAACCCATAAAGTCGCAAATTGGGCAGCTATTCCCGTTCATGGTCTAACTATATTGATTTTAAACACATTTTATTTTTCGCGCTCGTGCTAAAAAACGTTATAAATCAATAAACATAAGTCCGTTTTTGGTTTTCTAGATGTTTTTTCTCTAAGTTATCGATTTTAAAGGTAAATTAGCACAAGACCAGAAAAANNACAAGACCAGAAAAAATAAATTATTTAATATCAATCGCTTAACCCATGAACGGGAATAGCTGCAAATTGGGCTTATTAGCGAACTTTTAAAAGCCGAAAGTACAGATGAGGTTGTTTAATACGGTAGTTTCGCACATAGGGATCTGTGAGAGGGCAGCTGGGTAACTGGCCGTTCTACCTCGATGGCCAACGATATTTGAGTACTTAGCAAATCAATCAAGAACCAGGAATCGGCGGCGGCAAATTAGCTCGTAGGATGGGTAGAGTAAAGCGAAATCCATCACAACCGTCATTTTATTATGATAGGTTTCGGCTATCGCTTCTATCCATCCTACCACGCTATCCAACTATATCTTAGCCCCCTGCTCCCCCTTTAATCCTTAGAAGTTAATACTTAACCCTCGGCCGCATATTTTCTGGAGAACGTCCAAAAAATAATTTAGATGGGCATGCCATATGAGCATCGCCAGTAGGAGGTAAATTTAAGCGATTGCATGTTTCAACAAGATCAATGAGTTCTTTTTCAATATCGTCGCTTATACACTGTAAATACTCATCCAGCGCTTTCAATAGGTCGGGTCGTTTTTCGATTAATGAAAAATAAGTAAAGCTTGGTAAACTCATTTTTTCGAACGTTAAATCGCGCACGAAAAATAAAAAAGGAAAAACCGAGTCGGCTTCGGCTTGAAAATGCTGATATAAATCGCCAAACCTTATATCGCAATTTCGAAACTCCTTGGAGTCCTTTATGTTTGCAGATTTGTTTGCCACTGACTTCAAGCTTTTTGGCTGATTCTGCTGCGCGAATGAAGCGATCAGTGTAAATGGGATGACGAAGAATTTTTGCGCTTTCTCAAATGTATAATCAGCCTTATTTTGTAATAAAAAGTAAATAAAAGAAGATATGTAAGTTAACGTAGCAAGTGTCGCCTCATCAAGACCAAATATTTGATGTATTTCTCTTTTGTCTTCCTCTGTTGCATTAATGTTATTGCAAACAAATTCTGGCAATAATCTACATTTTTCAAGAATAATGCCAGCAAAATAAAGTGTTGCAAATTTCATGGCCTCATTTGGGTTAAGGCTATCTATATCTTTGGATGCATAATTTTCTAGTATTGAAACCAGTTCATTCAGCGTTTCATCAAAAAAATATACATTTTTACCGAGCATGTCTTGATGTTGTAAGCTAGTTTTTTCTTCACCGTCTTTGTTGGTTGGCTTGGATGCGGGTAGTGAAGTATCCTCGTTATCGATAGGTTTTTTAGCATTTAGGACATCAATGAGGTCGTTTAAAAGTTTAACGCCGAATGGACGTACGACAACGTTATTCCATGAAGTCGCGAGAGCCTGACCATTACTGAGTATCACGCCGCACAGATAGCTTTCCTTGTGCTCGCTAACAATCGTCAGTTCCTTGAGTTTACTCCAAGGTACGTACAGGACGTTCTGCTCACCTTCACGTTTCGAATATAGCCCCTCATCTGTGATCACAAAACAACCTTCTCCGGTTTTATTTCGGCTCAAATCACTGAACGCGATGACTTTTTCACTCGAAGGAAGAGAAAGATAGAATCTTAACATTCCCTCCAAGTCCTTCGGAATAGTCTCTCCAACGTAGTAGTTTGGCATTGTCGTTGGTTTGGTGAAGTTTGAGCTTTCTTTGTCTAAAAAATATTCCGGTTTGATGTGGCTTATACAGACCTTAATAACCAGATTCTTATCGATAAGGAAACTGTTTTTTTCTCGTGCGCTTGCGGACTGTCGCTTTGTTTTTATGTAGGTATCGATGACCGAAAAGACATACCCAAGTTCAAGTTTTCCCGCCTTACTCAACTTCCCAACATACCTGCCGTCTAGGACAATTTCGTTTTCGCTCGACGACACCTCTTGTAGAATATTCAACTTTATTTGACGAGGCTTGTTATCTTTTTCATTAAATAACAGCGATTCTTCGGTAATTAAAATCCCTTCCTTTGCGCCACCCCAGAAGGTGTCGTCGATCAGAATGATAACTTCATTTTCTAACGTGCCGTTTCCATAGGTTTTTAGGGCATTCGTTAATTTTTCCCGTGGGATATTTGGTGCAAAGAAAATTGCATCAGAAGTTATGCCGGTAATACCGCACAGTTGAATAAAATCCCTGAGTGATAGGGTGGCTGTTTGTGGGTTGGCGATGTCATTCATCTATCTGCAGATGCCTAATTAATATTTAAAAATACTGAATCTTTGAGTTTCATAGCTCAAAGAAAAGCTGTTGATTATTGACCATTGCTATCAGATTATTAAAACCCAGTACGGCCTAATAATGAAGGGCATCATCGAGGTAGGACAGCCAGTTGCCCGACTACCGCCTCACAAATCCCGGCGTACGGAATTACCGCACCGGGCTTTTCAACGTTGCTCACTTCGCACTTACTTTTGTTATTCCCCTCAGTGAGGTTTGCATCGCATTCTCCAGTGCTACATGTCCGGTACGTGTTTCCTTTGAGGCTTAACCTTCAAGAATAACAAATTCATAATCATCTAGTGATAATGATGAATAATCTAAACTTTCCAGTGCAAGATTTGATGGGATCGAAAAGCCTAGGTTTTGGAAATATTTTGCATGAGATGCTGGGATCGTTTTTCCTGAGGAGCTGTCGTGACCGCTTCCATCAAGGTTGATGGAATACAGTTCTTTGCCTCCGCCAGAGGGCTTAGCATAAACATGAGCATGCTTCTGTGTCATTGTGTTTGTATTTTGAGGATCAACCCTGTAAGAACATTTTGTTCCTGGAATGGTTTTGTAAGTGAAGTGTTCAAGAGCAAGAGACAATCCCGCCAACTTTTCTTGAATAGTTTTTTCATCTCGTACTAAATCAAACAACTTTTTTCGCATTTTGTAATTTTCCAAAGCCTATGGTGAGGGAAAAGCCTAACATTTAATTAGATACCTTTTTTAGGTGTAGCTTGATTTTGAATTTCCGGCATATAACACCTCGGTACATCAATCAAGAACCAGGAATCGGCAGCGGTAAATTAGCTCATAGGATGGGAGAGTAACGCGAAAACCATCGCAATAGTCACTGATTATGATAGATTTAGGCTATCGCCTCTACCCATCCTACCGCGCTAAACTTATCGACCGTGAACCTCCCGCGCATAAAGTAATATGCCAATTAGGGACTTGTACATAGATGTCTTGCGATTTTCTTGGCTACAACTGCAACTAACATCCAAGTAGCGATAAGAGCAATACTACCAGCAAATAAAAATACTCCCCCTGTCTCTTTAAGCCCAATTAGGAAGGCCAATTTGATCGATTGAAAGAACGAAATTACTCCAATCCAACCACATCCGTAAACTGCAATTACCAGAATAACCTTAGCGATTAAGCCCTCGATAAACCATATTCTTACTGCAAATTTGTAATAGATAATTACGGTTAATAGTGGCCCAAAGAGCATAATAAATATCAGCATTTCCCGTGTTCCTCCTGTGTTTACGGCACGTAAAAATTAGACGAAGGCAGCAACAACCACGTAGTTCTTTCTTAATGAGGGAAGTCTGCGATGGGCTGACAGCGGTTATTTTCACGATCTAATTTATGTAACTTCTCATTAGTTGCAGGTAGCCATATTTTTCAATGACTTATGGTATTAAAAAAGTA